>JBKJLN010000190.1:0-6298 GCA_046596935.1 Acidimicrobiales bacterium | reverse complement strand
GAGGCTGCCGCACGACGGGCAGTGCACCTTGCCGTCCTTGTCCGACGGCTCGAGGTGGTCGGCCCGCCAGCGCTGCTTGCAGCTCTTGCAGTCGACGAGGGGGTCGGTGAACGTGGCCAGGTGGCCCGAGGCCTCCCAGATCTGTGCGGGCGACAGAATCGAGGCGTCGAGCCCGACGACGTCGTCACGCAGCTGCACCATCGATCGCCACCATGCGTTCTTGACATTGCGCAGCATCAACACGCCGAGCGGCCCGTAGTCGTAGGCCGATCGGAAACCCCCGTAAATCTCCGCCGACGGGAAGATGAAGCCACGTCGCTTGCAGAGGTTGACCACGGCATCCATCACGTCCGGCATGGCCGCAGCCTACGGGTCACCGGAAAAGGCGGGTTCACGAATTCGCGCCGTGGGTACATGCCGGGCAACGCCTCGTGAACGGAGAATCGCAATGGGACTCGTCGCTGTACTTCTGGTTTTGGCTCTCATCTTCGGTGGCCTCGGACTCTTCATCGAGGGCCTGAAGTGGCTCTTGATCATTGCCCTCGTGTTGTTCGTGGTGAGCTTCTTCACCGGCGCTCGCGGACGTCGCGGCACGATCTGACCGTCCGCACTCCGGTGCGGGTCTGACGTCCTACTGATGGGGGGCCTTCGGGTCCCCCATCAGCGCGTCTCCCATCAATTCCGAACGGGCGGTGCGCAGCCGTCGTTCGAGGTGGTGCTCCATCGCTCGGGTCGCCAGGCCCTCGGCCTCGCGGGTTTCCTCCGATGCCGGTTCCTGGAGTGCCGACGCCAGGCTTCCACCAAGGATTCGCCGAAGAAGTTGCAGCGCCTCGGCGCTGATGGGCGAACCCCGACGGCATGCTCGGCACAGCACGCCTCCTTCGGTCAGATCGAAAGCAACGAACGGACCCTCGCCGCCACATGACGCACACACATCGAGGAGCGGATGGAACCCCTCCAGCGAGAGCAGCTTCCAATAGAAGCCGGTGACGAGCAGGGGACTCGAGTTCGCCGAAAGGGCGCGCAGGGCGCCGACGAGCATCCGGTACAACGCGCCGTTGGGTTCACCTTCCTGCGCGACCTGATCGGCAACTTCCAGAAGGGCGGTCGCCCGAGCCACCCGATCGAGATCCTCCCTGATCGGACGGAAGTGGTCGAGGGTCTCGGCCTGGGTGACGGTATCGAGCTCCCGACCCTCGTACAGCTGCAGGCTGACGTGGCTGATGGGCTCGAGCCGGCTGCCGAAGCGGCTCTTCGTCTTGCGGACGCCCTTGGCCACGGCGCGGACCTTGCCACGACCCTCGGTGAGGAAGGTGACGATGCGGTCGGCCTCACCCAGGCGGATGGTGCGCAGCACCACACCGGTATCCCGGTAGAGGGGCACGGTTACCTGGGCTCGTCGACCCCGCCGAAGCGGCGCGTCCGTCGCTGGTACTCGCGCACGGCTGCGTAGAGGTCCTCCCGCCGGAAATCCGGCCACAGCACATCGGTGAACACCAACTCGCTGTACGCCAGCTCCCAGAGCAGGAAGTTGGAGATCCGGAACTCGCCCGAGGTTCGCACCACCAGATCGGGGTCGGGAATGTCCGGCTGATAGAGATGAGCTCGGATGGCCTTCTCACTGATCTTGTCGGCCCGAACGCCACTCTCGACGAGCGACCGGACCGCATCCACGATCTCGGCTCGACCCCCGTAGTTGAACGCGATGCACAGCGTCATCACCTTGTTGCCGGCAGTGAGTTCAACGGCTTCATCCATCCGCCGCAGGAGGCGCTTCGGAACCCGCCAGTCGCGACGTCCGGCGAACACGATGCGCACGCCTCGACCATGCAGCTCGTCGCGGCGGTCGGTGAGGATCCGCTCGTTGAAGCCCATGAGATACCGCACCTCGTCGACCGGTCGGCGCCAGTTCTCGGTCGAAAAGGCGTACACGGTCAGGGCCCGAAGGCCGAGTTCGATCGCCCCGTCGACGGTGTCGAACAGCGCCTCCTCACCGGCTGCATGACCTTCGGTGCGGGGCAGGCCCTGGTTGGTGGCCCAGCGGCCGTTGCCATCCATGACGCAGGCGACGTGCACCGGGATGTTGGAGGCATCGATGCCGTCGGGAACCACAGGTCGACGCTAACGCGGGCAGTCCGCCGCCTCGGGGCACCGCCGGCACCCCTCCGCTTGTTCGCGCGGTGGGGCGGGTAAGCAGGGTTCATGAAGGAACGGCTCCTCGCGCCCCTGGTGGCCCGCTGGCGATGGTTTGCCACGGCGGTGAGGGTGCAGGACCGGTTCGGCGAGGTCCATGGCGGCTACCTGGCGGCGGCCGTCACCCTCGCGGGGTTCATGTCGCTGTTTCCCCTCCTTCTCGTCACTGTCGGGGTCGTCGGGTTCCTGTCGCTCAACACCGACATCCCCGGGCAGGTCGTCGGCCGCCTCGGGCTTTCCGGCGACGCCAGCGACTTGGTTCTGAAGGCCATCGGGACCGCCCAGCAGAGCCGGCGGAGCGCGCTCGGGCTCGGCACCGTGGGCCTGCTGTGGTCGGGGCTCGGGCTGGTCGCGGCCATCCAATACGCCTTCGACAACGTCTGGCAAGTCAAGGGTCGCGGCTTGAAGGACAAGCTCCACGGCCTCGCCTGGCTCGGAGGGTCGGTCCTCATCCTTGTCGGGTCCTTCGGGATGACTGCCGTCTTGAACTTCATTCCCTGGCTGGCGCCATTCACGATCGTTCTCGGTATCGCCGTCAACTTCGCTCTGTGGCTGTGGACGATGAAGACGCTCCTCAACGTGAAGGTGCCGTGGAAGGCACTGGCACCGGGCGCGGTGCTCGGTGCTGTCGGGCTCGAGATTCTCAAGGTCGTCGGATCGATCTACGTGCCACGAGCCATCGGGACGTCGTCGGCGCTCTACGGCTCGATCGGTGTCGTCTTCGCCATTCTCACTTGGCTGTTCTTCTTCGGTCGATTGACCGTTTATGTGGCTGTTCTGAACGTGGTGCGGTGGGAAGAGGAGAACGGCACAGTCACCGTGGAGATCGAACTGCCCAACCACCCGGACATCGTCGCCGTCGAGGCCACGCGCGCCGGCGAGGCCAAGGATCCGGTCATCGCTACCGGGTAGTCGTTCGCTCAGGCGATGAAGTCTCGAAGCGACCGTTGGAGTCCGCGGCCTCGGGCCGGCAGGGTCACGACGTTCGAATCGCTGCGGGCTGCCACCGGGCGGAGTTGCGCCCGCAGTTCTTCACTCAAGCCGAGCAGTGCCCGGCGGTGATCGGCCAAGGCCTCTGCCCATTCTCGAGGTGCCTGCGCGATCAAGTCCTGCAGCGTGGGCTCGCCATCGAGTCCCATTTCGAGGGCCACCTCTCTCGAAGTGATCGCCCGGTGCACCTCGAGACTGGCGATGGAATCGAGGAGACCGTTGCTCTCGACGTCGTCGGGCTCGCCCTCACCGTCGAGGCGAACCAGGATCTGATCGAGGACATCCCGCTCCCGCCACAGGAGGCCCGACAGCTCGTTGAGAATCGAGTTCGGCACTCCTGCTCCATCGGCGCAGTCGCCCAGGACGTGAGAGCACGGAGCGTGATCTTCGCCGATTGCTCCAATCACCGGGTCGGGGCGCGATGACTAGTCCGTTGTAACCAGACGTCCATGACCGACAAGATGTCCGAAATGACGCGATCAGGCTCTATCGTCCGGGCCAGCCGGCGACCACGATGAACAGCGTGACCAACACTCGTAGTGCCGCTTCCTCTGCCAGAGAGGATGCGCTCGTGCGAGAGCACCTTCCTCTCGTCCGGCGGGCCGTCGCCGAGCTCTCGTCCCGCATGCCGCGGCATGCGCCTCGAGACGACCTCGTCTCGGCCGGCATGGTCGGCCTCGCCCAGGCCGCCCGCAACTTCGACGATTCCCTCGGGGTGCCCTTCCACCGCTACGCCGCCACCCGCATCAAAGGTGCCTTGCTCGATGAGTTGCGCGCCCAGGATTGGGCCAGCCGTCCCGTGCGCGCCAAGGCCCGCCAGATGGAGCTGGCCAACGACCGCCTGACCGCCCAGATCGGGCGACCGCCGACCAAGACCGAACTCGCCACCGGCATGGGCGTCGACCGGAGCGTCATCGAGAACCTTTCCAATGACCTCCACCGGGCCACCGTCTTGAATTACGACTCGATGCTGGCGAGTGGAGATGGCGACGCCGTCTTCCTCGTCGACGAGGGCACCCCCGAGCTCGAACTGCTCGAGCGTGAGCGGAACGCCTACCTTGTCGATGCCATCCGCTCGCTGCCGCCGCGGCTGCAGGTCGTCGTGAAGGGCTACTTCTTCGAGAGCCGGTCGATGCAGGACATCGGCGCTGAGCTCGGCGTCAGCGAGTCGCGCGTCTCCCAGTTGCGGGCCGAGGCCCTCGACCTTCTCAAGGACGGCATCAACAGCCAGCTCGATCCCGGCGAAGTCCCCGTGCAGGAACAGCCGGGTGGTCGGGTCGCCCGCCGGAAGGCGGCCTACTTCGCCGCCATCGCCGCCTCGTCGACGTCAACCGAGCGCCTGGGATCCCACATCCGAACTGCGTGAAATTGGTTCGCTGCGCGGAGAAGCTGCTTCGCTCGCATGCCGGACTGCTCGCTGGCGCTCCCGACGCCGGCCCCTCCTGGTCGGGTTGGGAACCTCGAGAATGTCGTAGTCGGCCGGTAGGTTCGGCGGGTGATCGACGACGAGGCGGACGAGGTTGCGCCGAGCGCCGTCATCACGCCGCCCGAGGTGCAGCGGGCCCTCGCACGGGTCGTGGCCGCGCTGCCAGGCGGAGGCGAAGCTCGGCCCGGTCAGGTGGAGATGGCGCTGGCAGTGGCCTCGTCGATCGAGTCGGGGCGTCACCTCGTGGTCCAGGCGGGCACGGGGACGGGCAAGTCGCTCGGCTACCTGGTGCCGTCGATCCTTTCCGGTTCGAAGGTCGTGATTGCCACGGCTACGAAGGCGTTGCAGGATCAGCTCGCGGCCAAGGACCTGCCGTTCCTCCAAGCGCACCTCGAGCAGCCCTTCGCCTTCGCCGTGATGAAAGGCCGGTCGAACTACCTGTGCCGGCAACGCGCCCGGGAAGTGGCTGGCGGCGGCGAGACTCTGCAGCTCGACGACGTCGACACCGCCGAACTCGGATCCGGGCTCAGCGCGCAGGTGTTGCGCCTCCTGCAATGGGCCGTCACGTCGGAGACGGGCGACCGCAGCGAACTCGACTTCGAGCCCACGCCCCGAGCCTGGGCGCAGGTCAGCGTGAACGCCATGGAGTGTCCGGGGGCGATCCGCTGCCCTTCGGGAGATGCGTGTTTCGCCGAGGCCGCTCGCGAGCGGGCCGAGCAGGCCGATGTGGTCGTCGTCAACACCCACCTCTACGGCGCCCACCTGGCCAGTGGGGGGCACGTGCTCCCCGATCATGACGTGGTCGTCTTCGACGAGGCCCACGAGCTCGAGGATGTGGCGTCGTCGTCCCTCGGACTCGAACTCGGCGCCGGCCGCTTCCGCGCCTTGGCCCGAAGCGCCAAGGGGTTGCTGGCGGCCGACGAGGTCGGGCTGGCCAACGACCTCGAAGCCATGGGCGACCGATGGGAGGTCGCCCTCGAACCGTGGCGGAACCGCCGCCTGCCGACGGGCCTCGACGAAGACCTTGTCGCCACCCTCGCTCTCGCGGCCGAGCGGGCAGCCCGACTGAATGCGGCCGTTCGGAAGTCAGAAGGCGACGACGCCCGCAAGAATCGCGCCGTCCAGGCCGGCGGTCACCTCGCCGGCGACATCGCCTTCCTGGCGGATCTGCAACCGAGTTACGTGGCCTGGGTCGAGGGGCCCGCGCACGCGCCCGTCTTCAAATGCTCGCCCGTCGAGGTCGGGCCCCTCCTGTCAGAGAAGTTGTGGGGCGGCGTTACCGCAGTGTTGACGAGCGCCACCATTCCCCCGCTGCTCCCCGATCGCGTCGGCATCGACAACGACGCGGTCACCGTGATGGACGTGGGCAGCCCGTTCGATTACGCCACCCATGCCTTGCTCTACTGCGCGCTGTCGCTCCCCGATCCTCGCAACCCGGGTTACGAGACGGCCATGCACGACGAGCTCGAGGCGCTGATCCGCGCCGCCGGAGGTCGCACCCTCGCGCTGTTCACGTCGTGGCGGGCCATGACGGCCGCAGCCGAGGCGATCTCACGGCGGGTGCCGTGGCGGGTGCTCACGCAGTCCGACCTCCCGAAGCCCGCGCTCATCAAGGCGTTCACCGACGAAGAAACCGCCTGTCTCTTCGCCACCATGGGGTTCTGGCAGGGCGTCGATGTCCCTGGCGAT
>JBKJLN010000105.1:0-5589 GCA_046596935.1 Acidimicrobiales bacterium | reverse complement strand
CCTGAGAGGTCGGTGCCGTCGGTGAAGCGTCGAGAGAGCACCGTGTCCCACCCCTTGGGAAGGGACTCGACGATGGACGTCGCTCCTGCGGAGGCGAGGGCGGCGTCGAGCGCTCCGCGATCGTTGCGAAGCGCGAGGGCCCCGAAGCCCACGTTGTCGGATGCGGGCAACTCGTAGCGGGTGAAGTCCTGGAAGATGGCGGCGACGCGGCGCTGCCACAGATCCGGATCGAGGTCGCGGAGGTCGATGCCGTCGACGGTGATCCGACCCTCGCTCGGGTCGTGGAGGCGGGCCAGCAACTTGACCAGCGTCGTCTTGCCGGCGCCGTTCACGCCGACGACGGCCAACGACTGCCCCGCATGGATCTCGAGATCGAGCGATCGATAGACGTCCCGATCGCTTCCCGGATAGCGGAAGCACACGCCCTCGAACCGCACGGACGTCGCCGGCAGTCCGGCGGCGTCGAGGCTCCCTGACATCTGCTCCCGACGTTCGGCCATCGTCGCTTCCACCTCGAGGATGACGGGAAGCAGCGCCAAACCCTGCTCGACGTGCACGTCTTCGTTCCCGATGGAAATGATCATTCGCGCGCCGGCCATCGAGCCCATCAGCACCGTCAATCGGGCCAGGCTGATCGCGCCGCCTGTGGCCGCGCGAGCGATCAGCAGGTACCCCGTGCCGTTCACGACGAAGAAGCCGGCGATGGGCGCAACCAGGCGGATCTGGCCGGATCGGCGTTTCCGCCACACCACCGCCATGGCGTCGAGGTAGTGCCCGCGATATCGGTCGCCCATCCATCCGCCCAGACCGAAGATGCGGCTCTCCTTGGCGGCCGCCGGTCGCAGGGCGAGGTCGATGAAATATTGCGCCCGGCGGAGGGTCTGACTCTGGTCGAGGGTGGAGTTGACCGACGCCATGATGTGGTCGCGCATGACCTTCCGCATCCACACCAGTGATGCCAGCATCACCAGCGGGAGCCACCAGCGGAACGTACCCAGCAACACCAGCGGCGGAATGACGGCGAGCCGGTTCACGGCAAGTTGCACGAGGCTCGAGGCCGCCATGCCGGGCGTGATACCCGTGGTCTCGGCCCGGGTCTTGGCCACCTTGTCGAGGACCGCAGGATCCTCCACGTGGGCGACGCCGCTCGGATCGAGGGTGGCGGCCAGCACTCGTGCGCGCAGCACCCGATCGAGGCGGCGCGCGGCGATCGAGCCCAACACTTCGCGAACGGCGGCGGTCGTGTACTGCAAGACGAAGGCGGAGCCGAGAACGACGAGTGAGGTGACCATCCGACGCCCGGCCGACGACTCGAATCCGCCGAGGACAGCACCGGGGATCGAGCCCACCAGCTGGCCGCTGGCCAGCGTAAAGGCCAGGGTCAAGAACGGCGACACCAGAACGAGAACGATCAGCCCGACCATCGCCCCCCGCCCCACGCCGGGGAAGGCCCGGATCAGCAGGAGCCGTGGCGACGCCGCCCACCACTCGGACAATCGGGCTCGCGGGGTCGCCGAAGGAGGCGTCATCTCCCTGGCCCCCGTCCCTTTTCCCACCATTTCGGAGGTTACGCCCCTGTCCGAGGGCGATCAAAAGCCTTTCGCGTCAGCCCCGATAGGGACGAAGGCCGTTCGCCGGGATGGTGCCGAAGTGACCGGCATGGAAGTCGTCGACGGCTTGGGCCAGTTCAGCCCTGGTGTTCATCACGAAGGGCCCGTACTTGGCGACGGGTTCGCGGATGGGACGGCCACCAAGGAGCAGGACCTCCATCGGCGCTGCGCCCTCGTCGGCCGTGAACTCGATCGTGTCGCCGGCGCCGAAGACGACGGTCTGGCCCGAGGCCACGGGTCGGCGTCCGTCACCGGCGGTGCCGCGACCCGCGAGCACGTAGGCGATGGCGTTGAAGTCGGCCCGCCACGGCAGCACCGCCAAGGCCCCTCCCGAGACGGTCATGTGGGCCATGGTGATCGGCGTCCGTGTCGACCCGGGACCGCGATGGCCGCCGAGGTCGCCGGCGATGAGGCGAACGAGGGCACCGGCATCCGGGGTCGTCAGGAGGCCGACCTGACCTCCTTCGAGGTTCTGGTACGCCGGCTCGACCATCTTCTCCTTGGACGGAAGGTTGACCCACAGCTGCACCCCGTGGAACAACCCGCCGCTCAGCACCAGTTCCTCAGGGGGCGTTTCGATGTGGAGGATGCCGGCGCCGGCAGTCATCCACTGGGTGGCGCCGTCGGTGATGAGGCCTCCACCGCCATGGGAGTCCTGGTGCTGGAACGTGCCGTCGATGATGTAGGTCACCGTCTCGAAGCCCCGGTGCGGATGCCAGTCGGTGCCCCTGGGCTCGAGGGGGGCGTAGTCGACCTCGCCCATCTGGTCCATGTGGAGAAACGGGTCGAGCGTGGCGGCATCGAGCCCGGCGAAGGCCCGCCGCACCGGAAAACCCTCGCCCTCGTACCCGAATGGCGCCGTGGTGACCGAGCGAACGGGGCGAGCGACGGCCCCGGAATCGGCCGTCGCGATGCGAGGGAGGGCGAGGGTGTCGGCCGTGACGGCGGGCATGTGGTTCAGGCTTTCTTGATGGCGGAGATGTCGAAGTCGAGGTTGATCTTCTCACCCACGAGAAGGCCACCGGCTTCGAGGGGGGCGTTGAAGCTGACGCCCCAATCGGTGCGGTTGATGGTGACGGAGCCTTCGAGGCCGACGCGGATGTTGTTGTACGGGTCGACGACGTTGCCCGTGTACTCGAAGTCGATGGCGATCGGCTTGGTCACGCCCTTGATCGTCAGATCCCCGGCCACGCGGTAGCTGCCGTCGCCGACGGGCAGCACCGATGTCGAGACGAAGGTGAGCTCCGGGTAGGTCTCCATGGCGAAGAAGTCGTTCGAACGCAGGTGGTTGTCGCGGTCGGCATTGCGGGTGTCAATGCTGGCGGCCTGGATGACGACCCTGACCGACGACTTCGACGGGTCTTCGGCGTCGAGGTGGGCAGTGCCTTCGAAGTCGTTGAACGAACCCCTGACCTTCGTGACCATGGCATGGCGGGCGCTGAATCCGATGCGGGAGTGCGAGACGTCGAGGACGTATTCGCCGGTCAGCTGGTCGTTCGGGGTGGTCGTGATGACAGACATGAAATTCCTCCGGTGCGAGTGTCAACCCCAATTGGTTGACGTGTCAATCGGTCGCCCTGTCCAACCAGGGGGACACGTCAACTATTCCGCGTCAGAGACGATCGCTGAGCTTCGCCAGGAATTCGGGCTCTTTGGCCTCGATGCGCGCCGCCGCCCGCCGCCAGCCGAACTGCCATCCCGCTACGCCGTAGGCCACGGCCGCCACGCACAACACGGCTCGGAGCAACGGCGATCCGACGAGTGCGAGGGCGACGGCGATTGGCGCCACGAGGACGAGGCCGGCGAGCAACACGCCCAGCGCCGGCCCGGTCGCCGCCAACCCTTGACCCGTGTTCCCGCTGGAGAAGACGTTGGTGGGGTTGTCGGGCAGGGCCACCGGCGCCGCCGCCGAGGTGAGGTTGCCGAGGCCCAGGGTGACGCCGAAGGCGGCGACCGCCAGTGCCAGCGCTGCGATCACGTACTCGACCGAGGAGGCGCGCACCGACAACAGGACAACGACGAGCACGACGACCGGCGCGGCGACCACGGCCCGGGCGATGTTCTTTCCGAGGAGGTCGGCGCGCGGGGCGCGACCGGCGGCGACGTTGGTCCAGTGAGCCGGCCCGTCGAAGCCGAACTGGTTGCACGCCGTCGACCCGAACAGGAAGGCCGGGATGGCGGCCAGCAGTGCGATGCGCCCGCTGCCGATCGAGAGCAGCCGGAAGCTGACGAGCGGGATCGCACCGGCGAACACGGCGCTGAACGTGGCCACCCGTTGCCTCGGATCGCGCCACGTGAGGCGGAGCTCCTTCGCGGCGACGGCGCCGACGCGCCCGCCGGGGAGGAAGGGCGCCCACTTCGGCCGGAGGTCTCGCGCCGATCGACCTGCCGCCAGGCTTCCGGCCACCGGCGCGCTGGTGAGCACTCGTTGCAGCACGCGACCCCAGGCGATCACTGCGACCAAGACAATCGCAACCGCCGCCGTCAGAGCCGCCAAGGCGAGCAGGGTCCTTCCCTCCCGGGCGTATCCCATGGCGAGGGCCGCCGGACCTGAGGGAACGAACCGGACGACGGTGCGGGCGATGCCGAGAGCGCCCGAGTCGGCGGCGCCGACCTGCGGAGGACCATCGCTGAACGAGCGAGAGACGAATTGGAAACCGACGTTGATCGACAGGGCCAAGGCCGGGCCGACCACCAGGGCCACATCGCGCCAACGCCGGCTCCGGGCGGCACCGGAGATCGCGGTGCTTAGCAGTCGGCTGCATGCCGCGCACAGGAAGAGATGGCTGGCTCCGGCGGCCACCGTGACGACGATCAGGGGTGACGCCGGCGCCATGCCGGCAATTGCTCCGAGCAGGATGAGCACTGTCGCCAAACCGCCGAACCCCACCAGCGCCGCCAGCAGCAGACCGGGAAGGAGCTGGCGCGACGTGAGTGGGAACAAGCTGAGCTTGTGGGGCTCGAGGGTTCCCTCGGCGCCGGCCGCCACCACCGGTCCGAGGACCCAGGCGAAGAAGACGAGCGCGAATCCCGCGGCAGTCGCATCGGTCGCGTCGCGTCCGTGCAGCAGGCGCACGGCGAGGAAGAGTGCGCCAGCGAGTCCGCCGACGATGAGGGCGAGCACGAGGGCGAAGATGGCGCCGAGCGTGCCCTGCACCCCGGCGGTGCGGAGACCGGCGCGCAGCAGCGCGACCTTCAGCCGGACGAGGACCCAAGCCACGAGAGCCCTCCTGCCGCATCCGGCGCCGCACCGACAAGCTCGACGAAGACGTCCTCGAGTGGCCGTCCCTGGCGAACCTCGGCCGTCGTTCCGTTGGCGACGATCCGCCCGTTGTGAAGGATGGCGACGTGGTCACAGAGCTTCTCGACGGTGTCCATCACGTGGCTCGAGAAGATCACCGTCGATCCGCCGTCGGTGTAGCGCTGCAGCACCGTTCGAATGGTGCGCGCCGAGACCGGGTCGACCGACTCGAACGGCTCATCGAGGAACAGGACACGCGGGGCATGGAGCAGCGCGCAAGCGAGCCCGATCTTCTTGCGCATGCCCTGGCTGTAGTCGACGACCATCGTGCCGGCCGCCTCACCGAGCCCCAGAACGTCGAGCAGTTCCCTGGATCTGCCGGCGATGACGGTCGGGTTCATCGCTCGCAGGAGACCGTTGTAACTCAGCAGCTCCCAACCGGTCAGGCGATCGAACAGCCGGTTGTCTTCGGGCAGTACTCCCATGCGGGCCTTGGCCGCATCCGGATCCGCCCACACGTCGAGGCCGTCGATGGTGACGCTTCCACGGTCGGGGCGGAGGAGGCCCGTGGCCATCCGCAACGAGGTCGTCTTGCCGGCATCGACCTCGACGTGCCTGGGGGCTCGTTCTTCGGTCTGGTCGGCCCCAACGGTGCCGGCAAGACGACCTCGTTGCGGATGGCCACGGGCCTCCTCCGCCCCGACCGTGGAAGCGTTACCATCGACGGCCTCGACGTGT
>JBKJLN010000103.1:0-2871 GCA_046596935.1 Acidimicrobiales bacterium | reverse complement strand
GTCGTCGAACTCGGTCCCGGCGAAGTCGGCTACCTCATGGCCGGCATCAAGGACGTGGGCGAGGCCCGTTCCGGCGAGACCGTCACCGATCACGCCCGCCCGGCAGCCGAGGCCCTCCACGGCTACAACGAGCCCAAGCCCATGGTGTTCTGCGGCCTCTACCCGGTGGAGGGCGACGACTTCGCCGACCTTCGTGAGGCGCTCGAGAAGATGCGCCTCAGCGACTCCTCGTTCACCTACCAACCTGAAACCAGCACCGCGCTCGGCTTCGGGTTCCGGTGTGGCTTCCTCGGCCTACTGCACATGGAGATCGTCCGCGAGCGGCTGGAGCGGGAGTACGACCTGGCCCTCATCGCCACCGCTCCGTCGGTCGAGTACCGGGTCCACACGACGCTCGGGGAGGTGGTGCAGGTCGACAACCCGTCCGACATGCCCGAGCCGCAAAAGATCGAGTTCATCGAAGAACCGTTCTTCAAGGTCACGGTGCTCCTGCCCGCCGAATACACGGGCACGGTCATGACCTGTGCCAGACCAGGCGGGGCGAGATGGCGAAAATGGAGTACCTGTCGGCCGACCGGGTCGAGCTGATCTATCGGATACCGCTGGCCGAGGTCGTCGTCGACTTCTTCGACCAGCTCAAAAGCCGCACCAAGGGCTACGCCTCCCTCGACTACGAGCCCGACGGCTACGAACGGTCGAACTTGGTGAAGATCGACGTCCTGCTCAACGCTGTGCCCGTCGACGCCTTTTCCTCGATCATGGACCGGGCCAAGGCCGAGGAATATGGGCGCAAGATGGCCTCGAAGCTGCGGGAGTTGATCCCCCGACAAATGTTCGACGTGCCGATCCAGGCCGCCATCGGGGGACGGATCATCGCCCGGGAGACGGTGAAGGCCAAGCGCAAGGACGTGCTGGCCAAATGCTACGGCGGCGACATCACGCGCAAGCGGAAGCTTCTCGAGAAGCAGAAGGAGGGCAAGAAGCGGATGAAGAACATCGGTCGCGTCGAAGTGCCCCAGGAAGCGTTCATCTCCGCCCTTCGTCTTGAGGAGTAGAGGCGGGGCGCCTCGAGGAAGAACCCCGTACCCTCGGGGACAGACACCCGAGGAAAGGGGGCCGCATGTACCGGATCCTGATCGTGGCCAACGAGACCCTGGAAGGCGCACACCTGCTCGAGGAGGTGAAGCGCAAGGCCGAGGCTGTCGACGGGGAAGTGTCCGTCCATCTCGTCGTGCCCGCTTCTCACGGTCACGGCACCTGGACGGAGGGGAGCGCCAAGGCCGCGGCGCAGCACCGACTCGATGACGCCGTGGTGCTGTTCAAGGAGCTGCACGTCGAGGTCACTGGGGAGGTCGGGGACCCAAGCCCGGTCCTCGCCATCAGCGACGCCTTCCTGGTGCGCCCGTACGACGAGATCGTCCTCTCGACGCTTCCGCCGAGCATCTCGCGCTGGCTGAAGCAGGACGCCGTGTCCCGGATCCAACGAGGACACCCCACCATTCCCCTCACGCACGTGACCGCAGCCGGCTGAATCCGGTTCAAGTGGGTAGGACCCGGCCATGAACACCGGTCTGCTCCTCCTGCGCCTCTTGATCGGCCTCACGCTGGTCGGCCACGGCTCACAGAAGCTCTTCGGCGCCTTCGGGGGCGGTGGCATTTCCCAGACTGGTGCCTGGCTGGAGTCGATCGGGTTCCGTCCGGCTCGCCGCCAGGCCTTGGCCGCCGGCGGCAGCGAACTCGCCGGCGGAGTGCTGCTGGCCATCGGGCTCTTCACGCCGTTGGCGGCGGCGATGACCATCGGCGTGATGGCGGTGGCCGCCATCGCCGGTCACGGTGCGAAGGGCTTCTTCGTCACCAGGGGCGGCTGGGAGTACTGCCTCGTGCTCGCCGGCGCGGCGACGGCACTTGCGTTCACCGGCCCCGGCGCCTTCTCCTTCGACCGACTCCTCGGGATGTCGGGTGGCGGCAACCTCTGGGGGCTGTTCGCTCTGGCGCTCGGCGTAGCCGGGGCGGCTGCTCAGTTGGCGACGCGCCAGGTCAGCGTCGCAGGCGACATGGGCGACGGGACCGACGCCGTGCGACCCGTCCTCCACGACCGAACAACGGAGTCGTCGACGTACTGACCCTCTGCCGGGACGATTCGGGCTACGGATAGGGAGAGGGGCGCTCGTAGCGTCGGAGGATGTCGCCCAGTGTCCTGTGGTTCCGGCGTGACCTGCGCCTCGACGACCATCCTGCGCTACTCGCTGCTGCCGACGCCTCCCCCGACGGGGACGTGCTGCCCTTGTTCGTGCTCGACGACCGCCTGCGGCAACCGTCGGGCGCCAACCGCCTCGCCTTCCTCTACCGCTCGCTGCGGAGTCTCGACGAGTCGCTCGGCAGCCGCCTCGTGGTGCGCACTGGCGAGCCGGTGATGGTGCTGCCCCAGGTTGCCAACGAGATCGGCGCCTCCTCCGTCCACGTCACGGGGGACTTCGGGCCTTACGGTCGCCGCCGCGACGCCGCCGTCGAGCAGGCCCTCGGCGCCGTGCCGCTCGTCCGGACCGGATCTCCGTACGTGGTTGATCCTGGTCAGGTCACCAAGCAGGACGGCTCTCCTTTCAAGGTCTTCACGCCCTTCTATCGGGCATGGAAGGAACAGGCCGACCTGCGAGTCGCCGGCACCCCTCGAGACGTGCATTGGCTCGAGGCTCCATCAATCGGGGTGCCGCCCGACCCGGACACGGCGTCTGCGTTGCCGCCGGCAGGCGAGGAGGCAGCCCGTGCTCGCCTGCAAGCGTTCCTCACTGGCATCGCCAGCTACGACGAGGGACGGAACTCGCCCGCCGCCGAGGCCACGTCGCGGCTTTCCGTCTACCTGAAATACGGGAG
>JBKJLN010000385.1:0-4025 GCA_046596935.1 Acidimicrobiales bacterium | reverse complement strand
GGGCCAGCGCGAGGCGGTCGTGCGGCAACGTGCCGAGGCAGAAGACATTGACGAGCGGGTTGTCCTGATAGGTCGGGTCGAAGACCGTCTCGCCGCCCACGGTCGGCACACCGACCGAGTTGCCGTAGCCCGACACGCCCGACACGACGCCCTCGGCGATCCAGCGACTGCGCGGATCGTCGAGCGGACCGAACCGCAGCGGATCCATCACTGCGATGGGACGAGCGCCCATGGTGAACACGTCTCGGATGATGCCGCCGACCCCCGTCGCCGCCCCCTGGTAAGGCTCGATGGCCGACGGATGGTTGTGGCTCTCGATCCGGATGGCCACGGCGATGCCGTCACCGGCGTCGATGACCCCCGCTCCCTCGCCCGGCCCGACGAGCACGTGGGACCCCTCGGAGGGAAGCCGCCGGAGGTGAATGGCCGACGACTTGTAGGAGCAGTGCTCGCTCCACATCACCCCGAACATGGCCAGCTCCAGGTGGTTCGGCGGCCGGCCCAGCAACTCCTCGATCCGGTCGGCTTCATCGTCGGTCAGGCCCAGGGAGCGGTGGACGGGTTCGGTGTCGCTGGGCACCTCCGAACGCTAGCCGGGCACCGGAATTCACCATTGCTGTCGGCTATTCTTTCGAGCAATACTGTGTTCATGTCTCCTGCAAAGAAACGCACCAAAACGGCAATGTCCGACGAACACAAAGAGGCATTGGCATTGGGGCGCGAACAGGGCCGTTCCGTTCGGCGTTACTTGGAGGCGATCGAGCTCCACAAACCCAAGCGGGGTCGCAAACGCACGCCAGAATCCATACAGAAACAGCTGGCATCCATTGCTACAAAGCTGTCCACGTCCGACCCGCTCGCCAAGGTGCAACTGATTCAGCAGCGCATGGACCTGCAACAGGAACTTTCGGCACGGAGCGCCACCGTCGACCTCGGTGCCCTCGAACGTGACTTCGTGAAGAGCGCCGGCGACTACGGCCAGCGCAAGGGCATCAGCTACGCCGCTTGGCGCGAGGCCGGGGTAGATGCCGCCGTGCTGAAGCGGGCTGGAATCGCCCGCTCGACCTAGCCCTCAGACGGGCGCGGTCGCCGCCGCCTGCAGGAATGACGTAAGAAGGACGGCTCCGTCGGCCGAGCCTAAGAGTGCGTCACAGGCCCGTTCCGGATGAGGCATGAGGCCGACCACGTTCCGCCCTTCGTTGCAAATGCCGGCGATGTCGCCGACCGAACCATTGGGATTGTCCACGTACCGAAGCACGATCCGGTCTTCGTCGCGCAGGACCCGTAACGTGTCCGGGTCACACGTGTAATTCCCCTCGAAATGGTTGATCGGAATGCGCAACCGCTGGGATTGATCCGCCGCCGATGTCAGCACCGAGCGCGTCGACGCCACTTCCAATTCGACGGTCGTGCACAGAAACTTCAATCCCTGATTCTTTTGCAGCGCCCCGGGGAGGAATCCGGCCTCCGTGAGGACTTGGAATCCGTTGCAGATGCCAAGGACCGGCCCACCCGATTCGGCAAAATCCCGAACGGCGGCCATCACCGGGGAAAAGCGCGCGATGGCCCCCGGGCGGAGGTAATCCCCATGGGCGAACCCGCCCGGCAAGACGATGGCGTCGAAACCCGCGACGTCGGCGGCGCCGTGCCAGATGAGGTCGGCGTCGCCTCCGAGTCCGCGCACTGCGGCGACGGCGTCGTGTTCGCAGTTCGAGCCAGGGAAGACGACGACGCCGACCCGGGCGCTCATACGGGAGCGGCGGAGATGGTGACGGCCGAGTTCTCGATCACCGGGTTCGCCAGGAGTCGCTGGCAGAGACCCTCCACGGTGGCCCTGGCCGTGTGCTCGTCGTCGGCCTCGACGGAGAAGCGAAAGGACTTGCCCACCCGGACGGAGTCGACCCCGGTGAACCCGAGCGCCGGCAATGCCCGTTCGATGGTCGAACCTTGAGGATCGGCGATGCCGTTGCGAAGGGAGACCTCGACCAGCACGGAGTACGACGTCATGCCTTCGAGGGGTTGTCGCCGGCGCCGTGCCAGTCGGCGAAGCGGAGGCCGGTCACCCGCTCGTACGCCGTGACGTACCGCTCGCTGGTCGAGGCGACGACGTCGTTCGGAAGGGCCGGTGGCGGTGGCGTCTTCGCCCACCCGCTGGCCTCGAGCCAGTCGCGCAACGGCTGCTTGTCGAAGCTGGGGGTCACGGTGCCCGGCTTCCACTCGTCCTGCGGCCAGAAACGGGACGAGTCGGGGGTGAGCACTTCGTCGCAGAGGCACAACTGGCCGCCGATGAAGCCGAGTTCGAACTTGGTGTCGGCGATGATGATGCCGCGGGTGGCCGCCAGATCCGCCCCGCGGGCGTAGGCGGCGAGGCTGATCTCCCGAGCCTCCTCGGCCACGTCCTTGCCGACGATCTCGCAGGCTTCGGCGAAGGAGATGTTCTCGTCGTGACCGGTGTCGGCCTTCGTCGACGGCGTGAACACGGGTTCGGGAAGCTTGTCGGCCTCATCGAGCCCGGTCGGAAGGGCAGTGCCGTGCATCGAACCACTGGCCCGGTACTCCTTCATGGCCGAACCCGTGAGGTACCCGCGGACGATGCACTCGATCTTGAGCATCTCGGCCTTACGCACGAGCATCGCCCGGCCGGCGATGTCGGGAAGTTCGGCCGCCTCGGTCGGGAAATCCGCGGGATCGACCGAGACCCGGTGATTGGGCACGACGTCGGCCAGTTGGTCGAGCCAGAAGTCAGTCATGCCCGTGAGCACACGGCCCTTCTGCGGGATCGGCTCGTTCATCACGACGTCGAACGCCGACATCCGGTCAGAGGCGACGAACAACAAGGTCTCGGCGTCGACGCTGTAGACGTCGCGGACCTTGCCTGAGTACACGTGTTCGAGGGTCACCCTCCGAGATTACGCGACGGCTCCGAACGCTCTGGCGTTCCGACCTAGAGGATCGCTCCGGGTCCGTATGCGGCCGCCTCGGGATGGGCGGCGGCGAGAACGGCCACACGCTCGACGAAGATCGCCGTCTGGTGGCGGGCGGCGCCGACGAAGGTGAGGGGATCGCCGAGCAAGGCATCAAGCCCGCTCCGATCGAGGGGCACCCGTTCGTCGGCGGCCAGCCGGTCGAGCAACTCGTTGCCCTCGGCGCCCTCGCGTAGGGCGAGGGCGGAGGCGACGGCGTGCTCCTTGATGACCTCATGGGCCACCTCCCGACCGACGCCGGCGCGCACCATGCCCAGAAGGACCTTGGTCGTTGCCAGGAACGGCAGGTAGCGGTCGAGCTCACGCGCCACCACTGCGGGGTAGACACCGAAATCGTCGAGCACGGTGAGAAAGGTCTCGAACAACCCGTCAAGTGCGAAGAAGGCGTCGGGCAACGCCACCCGCCGGACCACTGAACAGCTGACGTCACCCTCGTTCCACTGGTCTCCGACGAGGCCGGCGACCATGGCCAGATGGCCGCCCAGGATGACGGCCAGACCATTGATGCGCTCGGTCGATCGAGTGTTCATCTTGTGCGGCATGGCCGAGGAACCCACCTGTCCGGCACGGAATCCCTCGGTCGCCAACTCCTGGCCGGCCATGAGTCGGATCGACTTCGACAGGTTGGCCGGGGCCGACGCGACCTGCACCAGAGCCGAGACCACGTCGAAGTCGAGTGACCGCGGATAGACCTGTCCGACGTTGTCGAGCACTTCGCCGAACCCGAGGTGGGTGGCCACGGCCCGCTCGAGTTGGGCCAGCTTGTCGAGGTCGCTATCGAGGAGGTCGAGCTGATCCTGCTGCGTGCCGACCGGACCCTTCAGACCCCGCAGCGGGTAGCGCTCGATGAGTTCGTCGAGCCGGCGGTAGGCCTGCAACAACTCCTCGCCGGCGTTGGCGAACCGCTTCCCCAGGGTCGTCGCCTGCGCGGGCACGTTGTGGCTGCGGCCGGTGATCACAAGGCTGTCGTGCTCGGCCGCCCGCGCCGCCAACCGCATCAGGGCGGCCACCACGCGACCGCGGACGATGACGAGGGCGTCG
>JBKJLN010000158.1:0-4848 GCA_046596935.1 Acidimicrobiales bacterium | reverse complement strand
GCTCCACCATGCCCGGGGTGACGAGCACGACACGGGCGGCGTTGCCGGCGGCCGCCCGGTGCTGCAGGGGTACCAGCGCCGCGGCTGCGCCCGCAGGGTTGGAGTTGTAGTTGTCCTCGATCAGGGTGGCGCCGGTCGACGCCTTGGCGATCGAGCGGCGGTTCCGTGGGGTGGGGAGGTCGGGCAGCCGACGGGCGATTGTCTCGACCGGCACGCCGACCTCGCGCGCCAGGGCGACGGCGACAGCGACGTTGGTCGGCGCGACGTCCGATGCCACGAAACGGGTCAGCTCCGCGCCAGCCAGCCGCACCACCAGCTGTTCGGTCTCCTCGATGACCGAGACGTCGGCCGACAGGTCGAGAGCCGAGCAGGTGACGACCCGCTTCCCCTCCGACCGCAACACCTCCACCATCGGAGACAGCCATTGGCTGTCGACGTTGAGCACGCACGTCTCGGCGGTGGAGAAGATCTCCGCCTTGGCGGCGGCGATGGTCGACTCGTCTTTCATCCGCTCGAGGTGGACCGGACCGATGGCGGTGATGGCGGCGATGCTCGGCCGGACCCATGCGCACAACTTGGCGATCTCTCCGGGACCGTACGTGCCCATCTCGGCCACGAAGACCTCGGTGCCCGGCGTGAGGTTCTCGTTGATGGCGCGCGACAACCCGGCAGAGTTGTTGAAACTCGCCGGCGTCGGCAGCACCGTGCGGCTGGCCTCGATGAGGTGCGCCGTGTATCCCTTCGTCCCTGTCTTCCCGTACGACCCGGTGATGGCGATCACGGTGGGGTTGATCGAGCGAAGCTTCTTCGTCGCCGCGTCGACGAATTGCTGTCCGTTGCGAGCCTCGATCGGCCCCGTGATCTTGGCGGCGACGTCGACGAGGAAGGGGACGGCCGCCGTCACCGCAGCCGCGAACAGCACGGGAAACCCGACGAGGGCGCCGATTCCCACCACGGCCAGGGAAACGACGACCCACACCGCCGCCAATGTCCGCAGCCGGCGGGTCGGAGCCAGCGGGCCCGGGGCCGTGCCCTTGAGGCGGAGACCGAAGGGCCCCACCGCAACGGGCAAGGCCACGAGGAAGGCGAAGAACGGCGACACCGCACAGAGGAACACATTGGCGATGGCCCCGACGGCCAGCAGCGTGTTGAACCCGAGCCCGAACCACCAACGGACGGCGAAGCGGGTGCACGACCCGGGGAGGTAGTGCTCGCGTTGGGCCACCCGCAACCAACGCAGCCCGGCCAGGCCGGAGGCGACGAGGCAGGCGGCCAGGGCAACGAAGATCATGCGGCCACGTGGCGCCGAACGGCGGCGGCAAGGTCGCCGGCTGCCCGCTCCGGAGTGAAGTGATCGACGCCCGGCAGCGTCGTGAGGGTTCCTCGAGCGCCCAGGACGGAGGCTGCCCGTCGCGCCATCTCCAGGGGCGCAGCGGTGTCGAGTTCGCCCCAGACGAGCTCGACGGGGCACGACACCGCTCGCAGCTGGGCCTCGTAGTCCTCATTGGTGACGGTGACGAGCACGTTGCGCATGGTGATCGACGCGGCGTTGCGGTAGTCGGTCGATCCCGAGGCGCGGCGGCGGGCCTCCATCTTGGAGTCCGAGAGCAACCCCCGCCGATTGAGCGCTCGGGCGACGCGGTACCCGAAGGCCGGCTTCGACGCCGGCCCATCCGTGCGGACGAGCTTGGGTACCCCCGTGAGAACGAGGGCGGCGACCGATGCCGGGCAGGAGGCGGCCAGATGGAGGGCGACGCGACCGCCGAAGGAATGGCCGAGGACGACGACGGGGCCCGCGTCAGCCGTGAGCTCATCGAGCACGGGGGCGACTATGGCGGCGTAGCCGGCAGATCCGGTGGCCGTCTCTGGTTCGGGGGTGGCGCCGCCGAAGCCGGGAAGGTCCAGGGCCACGCCTCCGATCCCCTCGGCCGCAAGCAGGCCGAGCGTTGGCTCCCAGTCGGTCACGGTGTGCATCCATCCGGGAAGGGCAACGACCCGGTACGGCGCTTGCCCGTGCGTGACCCCGAAGATCCGACCCGCGCCGAACGCCCGCATCGCCACGGACAGCGAACCTAGCGGCACGGGTTCCGGCCATTGGGGAACGCCGAGGTCAGCGGGCATCCGCGTTCGTGTCGCACCCCCTCCGTAACGTGCCCGAGGTGGCGCACCCGCACCTCCTCGGTGATCTCAACCCGGCCCAGCACGAGGCCGTCACCACCGACGCGTCGCCGTTGTGCATCCTCGCCGGTGCCGGGTCAGGAAAGACCCGAGTGCTCACCCGCCGTATCGCCTACCGGGTGCACGAACAAACCGCCGATGCGCCGCATGTCCTGGCCCTCACCTTCACCCGCAAGGCGGCGGGTGAGCTCCGAAACCGGCTCTGGCACCTCGGGGTGCACGACTCAGTCGTCGCCGGCACGTTCCATGCCGTCGCCTACGCCCAATTGCGCCGACGGTGGGCCGACCGAGGCGAGTCGGCGCCGGCGCTCCTCGACCGCAAGGTCCGCATTCTCGGCCCGCTGCTCGGCCCGGCCCGATCCGGCAGCGCAGCTGTGCAGGCCGCCGACGTGGCCGCCGAGATCGAGTGGGCCAAGGCCCGACTCGTGCCCGCGTCGCAGTACGCGGTCGAGGCAGCAGCCGCAGGCCGCACCCCTCCCCTGGCCCCGCCGGTCATGGCATCGATCTACGAGCGATACGAGGCCGAGAAGCGCAAGCGGGGGTTGGTCGACTTCGACGATCTCCTCGGCTTGTGTGCCCAGGCGCTCGACACCGACGACGAGTTCGCGGCCAGCCAACGCTGGCGCTTCCGCCACCTGTTCGTCGACGAGTTCCAAGACGTCAACCCGGTGCAGTTCCGACTCCTCAAGGGCTGGCTCGGAGACCGCGCCGACCTCTGTGTGGTCGGCGACCCCAACCAGGCCATCTACTCCTGGAACGGCGCCGACCCACGACTGTTGGCCAGCTTCTCCCGGCTCTTTCCCACGAGCGTCACCGTCCGCCTCGAAGACAACTACCGCTCCACGCCCCAGGTGTTGGCGGTGGCCAACGCCGTGCTGGCCGCCGGGCCCGGCGTCGTTCCGTCGGCCCTTCGTGCACACCGACCCGACGGTGCTATCCCGATGGTGCGGGCGTACGCCACCGAGACCGACGAGGCCCGAGGTATCGCCGCTCGCATCCGCAAGAACCACGGAACGAGCCGTCCGTGGTCGCACAGCGCGGTTCTCGTCCGAACCAATGCCCAGGCCGTCGAGTTCGAGAAGGCCTTTCGTGCGGCCGATATCCCCTGTCGAGTGCGCGGCGGCGGGGCGTTGCTTCAACAGCCCGAGGTCAAAACGGCGCTGGCCGAATTGTCAGCGTCTCCTGCTCGGGTCGGCTTCGCCAGCCGCATCACCGAACTCGAGACCATGGCGCGGGCCGAGGCGGGCACCGACGAGCGCCGCGCCAATCTCCAGAATCTCGTCCGGCTGGCTTCCGAATACGCCGCCCTCGACGTCGGCGCCTCCCTCCCCGGCTTCTCTGCCTGGCTGGCCGCGACCGTCAAGGGCGACGAGCCGGACGATGGCGGCGACGCCGTCGACATCGTCACCTTTCACCGGGCGAAAGGCCTCGAATGGCCGGCGGTGTTCGTGGCTGGGCTCGAGAAGGGTCTCGTGCCGATCGGGCGCAACGAATCCGACGCCGCCGAGGCCGAGGAGCGGCGTCTCCTCTACGTCGCGCTTACGAGGGCGCACGAGGAGTTGCATTGCTCATGGGCCGAACGCCGCACGTTCGGCGAGCGCTCCGTTCCCCGTTCGGCCTCGCCCTGGCTGGCCACGATCGACGCCGCCGTCCGGGCACTGGTGGCTGAAGGTGCGGGCGGTGACTGGCGGAGCTACCTCGATCAAGAGCGCAGCCGGCTCCGAGCGCTCGACGGCGGCGGAACCCGCACGGGGCGGGGCGGGGCGGGTCTCCGCGGCGTCGGCACCGATCCCGATCCCGAAGTCCTCACGGCTCTCAAGGCCTGGCGGGCTCGCGCGGCCAAGGCAGCCAACGTCCCCGCCTATGTGATCTTCCACGACACCACCCTGGCCGCCGTGGCCGAGGTCCGCCCGAGCACTCGTGAAGGCCTCCTCGGCGTGCCCGGTCTCGGGCCCGTGAAGGCCCAGCGCTACGGCGACGACCTCCTGGCGCTGGTGGCCGAGCACCGCCAGAGCGCCTGAGCAGCAGTATCCCTGGCAGGCTGCGGTCGTGCGTTTCACTCTCGACCAGCACTTCGTCGGCTCGCTCGAGCGGGTCGAGTCCGCCTTCGTCGACCCCGCCTTCCTGCAGCACCTGAGCGAGCTTCCCAAGCTCGGCCGCCCCACGCTCGTCCATCGGGTCGAGGCTGGGTCGCTGGTGCACCAGTGGGTCAAGTACGCCTTCACCGGGGAGGTGAACTCGGCCGTCCGCCGGGTCGTCGACCCCGCCCGGCTCACCTGGGTCGAGGAATCCACCCTCGATCGGCGAACCCACCGCACGACGTGGCGAATCGTCCCCGATCACTACCGCAACCTCCTTCGAGCCACCGGCGAATTCCAGCTCCACGCCACCGGCGACGAGGCCACCACCCGCACGACCGAGGCCGAGCTCAAGGTGAGCGTGCCGCTCGTCGGCGGCAAGGTCGAACACGCCATCGTCTCGGGCCTTCGGGAACACGCCGGCCTCGAGACCGCCGTGCTCAATCGCTGGCTCGCCGAAGCGTCATAGAACCGCCGTTGACGGAACGCGCCGACGGCGCGACAACGGTGTATGACCCTGTGGCCCGCTGAAGACGGATGGCCGTATCCGGATGCGCTCGGGGACTTCGTCGACGTGGCTGGAGAAGCCGAC
>JBKJLN010000180.1:0-6533 GCA_046596935.1 Acidimicrobiales bacterium | reverse complement strand
TTCGACACGATCTACGCCGAGGGCCAGCGCCGCTACGTCGAGAGCCTGAGCGCCTACGCGCGCCAGTTCCTTGGCCAGATGGAGAAACCGGACGTCGACCAGATCGACGGCCTGTCGCCGGCCATCTCCATCGACCAGAAGGGCGCCTCGCGCAACCCGCGTTCCACGGTGGGTACGGTCACCGAGATCTATGACCACCTCCGGCTGCTGTTCGCCCGGATCGGCATCCCGCACTGCCCCAACGGCCACGCCATCGAGCGCCAGACGGTCCAGCAGATCGTGGACCAGGTGCTCGCCCTCCCGGAGGGGACCCGCCTGCTGGTCCTCGGGCCGCTCATCAAGGACCGCAAGACCGAGGGCGATCGCGTCTTCGATGGCGCACGCCGCCAGGGCTTCGTACGCGTCCGGGTCGACGGCGAGATGGTCGACATCGCCGACGCGCCCAAGCTCGACAAGTACAAGCGCCACTCGATCGAGGTCGTCGTCGATCGGTACGTCGTGCGCCACGCCGAGGCGGCCGAGGATGCGCCCCGCGGCGAGGATGGGCGTCCGCTTGACGCCGACACCGGCGAGCCCATCCCGGATCCGGACGCAGGTCGACTGGCCGATTCGGTGGAGACGGCCCTGCGCCTTGGCGAGGGCGTCGTGCTCATCGCGCCGGCGCCGCGCGACGACGAGCCGGCCTCCTTCGAGGAGCGTCGATACAGCGAGAAGTACAGCTGCCCCTACGACGGGTTCACCGTGGATGAGCTTGAGCCGCGCAGCTTCTCGTTCAATTCCCCGCACGGTGCGTGCCCGGGCTGCGCGGGTCTTGGCACGAAGCTGGAGATCGACCCGGATCTCGTCGTTCCGGACCGTGGCAAGAGCCTCGCGACGGGTGCGCTCTATCCCTGGACCCGGATGGCGACGGATGCGTCGTGGCGTCTCAAGATCGTCGAGGCTATCTGCGCCGCACACGGCTGGGACTTCGCGACGCCGTTCCGCGACCTGCCCGCGGAGGCCGTGGAGTACGTCCTCTATGCGAAGAAGACCGAGAAGGTCGTCGTGCGCTACCGACACGAGCGCGGCGAGAACACGTACAACGCCACCTTCGAGGGCGTGATCACCAATCTGCAGCGGCGCTATCGCGAGACGGACTCCGACTACATCAAGGCGGAGCTCGAGCGGTACATGGTCAGCCGGCCGTGCCCCGACTGTGGCGGCAAACGGCTCCGTCCAGAAGTCCTCGCGGTCACCATCGGCGACGACAACGTCTGGGACGTCTCGACGATGTCGATCACCGCGGCCCTGCGCTGGGCGACCTCGCTCGACGCCGGCCTGACCGACCGTGAGCGGACGATCGCGTACCAGCTGCTCAAGGAGATCGTGGCTCGCCTCGGCTTCCTCGTGGACGTCGGGCTGGACTACCTGACTCTGGATCGGACCAGCGTGACCCTGTCGGGCGGGGAGGCGCAGCGGATCCGGCTGGCGACCCAGATCGGCACGACCCTGATGGGCGTCCTGTACATCCTCGACGAGCCGTCGATCGGACTGCACCAGCGGGACAACGCCAAGCTGATCGCGACGCTGACTCGCCTGCGCGACCTCGGGAACACTGTCCTGGTCGTCGAGCACGACGAGGAGACGATCCGTACCGCGGACTGGGTCGTGGACATCGGACCGGGGGCAGGGGAGCACGGCGGGGAGATCATCGCGAATGGGCCGCTGGAGGTGGTGCTGGCAGAGCCACGGTCCATCACCGGGGCATTCCTGCGGGGCGAGCGTGCGGTGACCATCCCATCGCTGCGCCGAACGGGGAGCGGCAAGTCTCTCGTCGTCCGTGGCGCGCGTGAGCACAACCTGCGTGATGTGGACCTGCACGTCCCGCTCGGGACCTTCGTGGTGGTGACCGGGGTATCGGGCAGCGGCAAGAGCACGCTCGTCACTGAGGTGCTGTATCGCGCACTGGCTCGGGAGCTCAACGGGTCACGTGAGCCCGTCGGGGCCCACGATGCGCTCGAGGGTGCCGACGCCATCGACAAGATCATCGAGATCGACCAGAGCCCGATCGGTCGCACGCCGCGCTCCAATCCGGCCACCTACGTGGGCCTGTTCACGCCGATCCGGGAACTGTTCGCCGGCGTCCCCGAGTCCCGCCTGCGGGGCTACAAGCCAGGCCGCTTCAGCTTCAACGTAAAGGGTGGCCGCTGCGAACACTGCAAGGGCGACGGCATCCTCAAGATCGAGATGCAGTTCCTGCCGGATGTCTACGTCCCGTGTGAGATCTGCAAGGGCAAGCGCTACAACCGCGAGGCGCTGGAGATCCACTTCAAGGGCAAGTCCATCGCGGATGTCCTGGAGCTGACGATCGCAGAGGCGCTCGAGTTCTTCGCTGCTGTGCCGAACATCAGGATGAAGCTCCAGACGCTGTTCGATGTGGGCCTCGGATACGTCCACCTTGGCCAACCGGCGACGACACTGTCGGGTGGCGAGGCCCAGCGTGTGAAACTGTCGACGGAACTATCGAGGCGCGCCACCGGCCGGACGCTGTATGTCCTCGACGAGCCAACGACCGGTCTCCACTTCGCCGATGTCGAAAAGCTGCTGGAGGTCCTGCACCGCCTGGTGGGCGGTGGCAACACCGTCCTCGTCATCGAGCACAACCTCGACGTCATCAAGACCGCGGACTGGCTCGTGGACCTCGGACCGGAGGGTGGGGATCGCGGGGGCTTGATCATCGCCGAGGGAACGCCGGAGACCGTGGCCGCCACGCCCGGATCCGCGACCGGCGAATACCTGGCGCGCGTCCTGCGCGGCGAGCCGCTGGTGCCCCTGTCCGACGTGACGTTCGCCGAGGAAGCCGGTCGGGCGACCCGGTCGAACGGCAACGGCTCCGGTCGCGCAGCCAAGGCCGCACCGGCCCCGCGCAAGCGGGCGGCCGCGGCCCGGGCGGGCTGACCGCTCTCTACGGGGCGTACCATCCCGACATGCCGGACATCGATTTCGCCTTCCTCGCCGACGCCGCCGAGACCGTCCCGGGCCAGAAGTTCCACGTCCTGGGTGGCGGGATCGCTCGCATCGGTGGCCGCAAGTTTCCCTTGCGTCACCCGCACTTGGCATTGGTCATCGGCCTGCAGGTCACGGCCCCCGAGACCGAGCGCGAGCACGAGATCCGGTTCGTCCTCCTGGATCCCGATGGCGCCGAGGTCGCCGGGGCGACCGGCAGCCTGGTGGCGCGGAGCCAGCGCGACGGTCGCGATGCGACGCTCACGTTTTCCATCGATCTCTGGAACCTGACGTTCCCGAGCCCCGGTGACTACTCGTTCCGCATCCTGGTGAACGGCTCCGAGCGCAAGCGACTGCCGCTGCTCCTGCTCAGGCCGCCGGCCGGGACCGTGGACGACGGCGTCGCGACGGAGACCCGCCCGTCGGATGACTGAGGTTCGGCACGGGCGGATCGGCCGACAGGCGGCACGTCACGAGTCCCCGACCATCGATGAGGCCGCTCTCGTGACGGCCCGCTGGGCGGATCGGATGCTGGCCGCCGCGCAGGACGTGGGATCCGCCCGCTGGACGGCCTATTTCGAACCCTTGCCGGATCGCCTTCGCGACGACGCACCGGCCGCGTTGCGGGCAACCGCGACTCGGTGTCGTGCCGCGTACGGCGTGAAGGATTCCGTCCGCGATGCGCTGCCGGACGCTATCACCGAGCCGTTCCTGGCATCGGTCGACCGCCTCATCCGCGAGCTCAACCGATCCACGGCATGAGGCGGCGGGTTCGCTCGCGATAGGCCGGGTAGCCCGGGAACCGCTCGATGAGCCAGGCCTCCTCGCGACGTGACTTGGCCTCGAAGAAGAGCCACAGGCCCACGGCCAGTCCCAGCGACGCGACCGAGGCCGTCGCCAGGCCCCATCCGACCGCCGCGATGACGAGCCCGCCGTAGATGGGGTGGCGGACCCGAGCGTAGATCCCGGTCTCGACGAGACTCGCGTGGGCTCGCGGGTAGGGGAGTGGGGTGAGGGCGTCGCGAAGATCGCGGCTCCCGCGGACCGCCTGGACGAGTCCCGCCACGATCAAGGCGATCCCGACGACGATCCCGACGATCCGGGCGGGACCATCCCAGGCCGCGCCGGCGAAGCCCGCCAGCAGGACGGCGCCGATCAAGACGAACTGGATCACGACCCAGCCCTCGCCGCGACGGCCCAGCTTCGGCAGGTAGCTCACATGGCCATCGTAGACCCGAGGCCAAGTTCGTCCGGGCTGAACGCCTCCAACAGGAATGGCGACGGCACCGAGGGGTCGAACGATAGCAACAGGGTCCGGCGCGCCCGCGTCCACGCGACGTACGCCAGCCGTCGTTCCTCCTCGTAGGCAGCCGACGGATCCTCGGCCTCGGCCACCGAGCGGGCGCTCGGGAACCTGCCGGCCTCCATGCCGGTCACGATGACGTGGTCGAACTCGAGGCCCTTCGTGGCGTGCGCTGTCGCGAGGGTCAGGTCGGCGTCGTCACGTCGCAGGTCGGCGAGTCGCGCCCGGGCCTCGCCGATCAGTGTCCGGAGGTCCGCGAGCCCGCCGGCCACCGCGACACGCCGGTCGCGCACCGCCCAACCCAGCACGGACGCGGCGATCCGCCGTTCGGCGGGATCAACGACCTCGTCCCTCGCCCGGCCGATCGAGATGAGCGCGGCCTCACCGGGCCGCGCACCCTGTTCGGCCCGGTCCAGGAGGCGATCCACCAGCTCGGACTCGATCGGGAGGTCGATGCGCGGCGCCCGGAACGGCAGGCCCAGCTCGAGCGCGACCGCCACCGCGGGCAGCAGCTCGAGGTTGGTGCGGGCCAGGATGGCTCGCGACGAGCCGTCGTCCGGCCAGGTCCGCATCGCTCGCTCGAGGCGGACCGGTTCATCGGACGCATCCGGGGCGAGGACCAGGCGGCCGTCGGCGGCCGGACCCGACCGGATCCGCTTCGCGAACCGTCGCTGGTTGTGTTCGACGAGGCGGACCGCTCGTTCCACCACCGGGCGAGGGCATCGGTAGTTGACCTCTAGGACGACGCGCCGGAGGTCGGGCAGGCGGCTGTCAATGGACAGGATCCGTCGGACATCGGCGAGCCGCCATCCGTAGATGGACTGGTCGTCGTCACCCACGAGGAAGATCCGGTTCAAGGGCGCAGCGAGCAGCAGGGCGAGGTCCAGCTGCGACCTGTCCACGTCCTGGACCTCGTCCACCAGGAGCTCGCTGCATCGGCGCCGCCACCGGGCGAGCAGGGCCGGGTCGGACTCGAGCGTCCGGATCGCGCGCAGGATGAGATCGTCGAAGTCGAGGCCGCCCGTCACCGCGACGGCCCGTTCGTAGTCCACGAACGCCCTCGCCATCGGCCCGGCCTCGGGATCGGCGGCGACGTCCGACGCGGTCACCCGCAGCTCGACCTTGAGTCTCGAGATGACCGTGTCGAGCCGCAGCCTCGCCGGTTCGTCGGCCCATGGCGCCACTGTCGCGATGATCGATGGCCGGTCGGCGAGGGGATCCGTCGCGATGCCGGCATCGGCCAGGATCTCCCGACCCAGGGCGTGGAACGTGCGGACCCGGACCGCGCCGGGCGGCACGTCGAGCGGCGCCAAGGCCGCATCCACGCGCTCGGTCATCTCGACCGCCGCCCGCTTGTTGAAGGTGACCGCGCGGATGGTGTCGGGCGGCGTCCCCGTCGCGATGAGCCATGCCGCGCGAGCGACGAGCGTCGTGGTCTTGCCCGAGCCTGCCGGCGCGATGCACAGCGTCGGTCCGGGTGGGGCGGTGGCCGCGGCGCGCTGGTCGGGGGCGAGACGGGCGAGTCGGTCCGCCACGGACGGATGGAGCGTCGAGGGCGATGTCAGCGGTGCATCCACGCACCGAGTTTCCTCGGTGATCATGCACAGCCGCTTACGGCTCGTCGGTGGCGGACGACACAGACCACGCACAGCGGGGTATCGTGGCCGGTCTGGAGGACCTGGGCGCCGTCGGATGGGCATCCGAGCCGTCCGCGCGTCATCGCCTGAAGCTGGAGGAGTGTCATGCGCCACCGATTCCCAGCCCGCCTGTTGGTCGCTGGAGCCGCGGCCATGGTCGTCGCATCGGCGGCCACGGCGCCCATCGCGGGAGCCTCGCCCCAGAATGGATTCAAGACCAGTCAGCCCGCGATGCTGGCGCCGGGCGCCGGCGCGCCGCTGGGGACGGAGATCAAGCCGATCATCACGGTCGGGGACATGATCGGGAGCTACCGCTTCGAAGCCATCCCGGACGGCATCAGCTTCCTTCCCGGCGGCAAGAACGCGGCGACCGTCTTCGTGAATCACGAGACCTCGACGGTGCCGTTCCCGTACTCGTCGACGACGCCTGCGACCTCCCAGAACGACTTCGACAACTCGCAGGTCAGCCGGCTCGAGATCCGGAACGGTGGGGCCGTCCTGTCGGCCTCCTACGAGATCACCAGTGGAGCGAACTATCAGCGCTTCTGCTCCAACTTCATCGGGACCACCGTCGGCGGGTTCAGTCGACCGATCCTGTTCAACAACGA
>JBKJLN010000122.1:0-17451 GCA_046596935.1 Acidimicrobiales bacterium | reverse complement strand
CCGTGGCCGGGTCGACGTTCCACTGATTGGCCTTGGCTGACTCGATTCGCAGGCCGTCGTGGACCGTGGTCGACGTCGTCTCCTCGTACTCGGCCAGAAGAGCCCGGTCGGCGCGCTGATCGTTGCCGGCGATGTCGAGGGCGAGCTTGCGCGTCGCCCGCACGAGGTCGTCGTGGGGCACGACGTGGTTGACGAGACCGAAATGAAGGGCCTCGTCGGCGGAGAGAAAGTTTCCGGTGAGGCTCATCTCGCGAGCGCGTCGCACGCCGATGGCCTGTGGCAGGAGGACGGAGAGACCCCAGCCCGGCAAGAGCCCGACCCGGGCGTGGGTGTCGCCAAACGACGCTCGCTCGGATGCGATCAGGAAGTCACATTGCAAGGCGAGCTCGAAGCCGCCGGTCACCGCGGGACCGTTGATCGCCCCGATCACCGGCTTGGTGGTGCGCACCCACGGTCGCCCCGGCTCGACATCGCCACCTGGAGCGAACCGGTTGGGATTGCCGCCGGAGCCCCCCAGCTCCTGGAGGTCGACGCCGGCACAGAACGACGGATCGGATCCGGTGAGCACGATCACCGAGACGGCGTCGTCTTCGTCGGCCTCCGCCATGGCCAAACGCAGTGCCCGGGTGAGCTCCGCATTCAGTGCGTTGCGGCGTTCGGGGCGGTTGAGCGTGAGCACGGCGACGCCGTCGGACGTGTCGCTGAGGAGGACGGACGAGGTCATCGGTGGAAGCTACCGTCCACCGGGTGAATCCCAACCCCTGGCTGGATCGCCGCGTCCTCAACTGGGCTCACCAGGGCGGGGCCAAGGAAGCGCCGTCGAGCACGTTGTTCGCCATGCGGGCGGCCGTGGCCGCCGGCGCCGATGCGCTCGAGCTCGACGTCCACCAGTCGGCCGACGGCGTGCTGATGGTCTGCCATGACGCCACCGTCGACCGCACCACCGAGGGGACAGGGGCGATCGCGCAGCTCACCTGCGATGAGTTGCGTCGCCTCGACAACGCCTATTGGTGGACTCCCGGATCCGTCGTCGACCACGACAACGACGACCCTGCGGCCTACGTGCATCGCGGCAAGGCAGCTGACGACCCCGACTTCCGCATCGCCACCCTCGATGAGGTGCTCGAAGCCTTCCCCGACATCTTCCTGAACTTCGACATCAAGCAGACGGCGCCGACGGTGCCGTCGTACGAGGAGCCGCTCGCGCAGGCGCTCCTCCGTCACGACCGCGTCGGAAGCACCATCGTGGCCTCGTTCAACGACATCGCCACCGATCGGTTCCGCGCCTTCGCTCCCGAGATCCACACATCACTTGGCACGAACGGAACGGCCGAGTTCTACCGGGCTTTCCGATCGGGAAGTGTGCCGCCGGCGACCCCGTCGGTGGCCCTTCAGGTGCCGCGCACCTTCGGCGACGTGGTGGTGGTCGATGAAGCTTTTGTGGCTGCGGCGCACGACGCCGGACTGGCGGTGCACGTCTGGACCATCGACGACGTTGCCGAGATGGAGTCGCTGACCGATCTCGGTGTCGACGGGATCATGACCGATCGTCCCCTGGCACTCGAGGGTGTGCTCGAGTCGAAGGACCGCCGCTACACGAAGGAGTGATCGCCGCTATACGAAGGAGTGATCGGCCGATTTCGTCAAGACGAGGTCGGCCGACGCGCGCGTCGCGGTGATGTGCTCGACGAGGTTGACGAGATTGATTCCGACCCAGGTGCCCTCGGCCACCTGGCGTCGCTGGTCGGCAGGCATGGCCACGAGGCGCCGGTAGAACGACGCCTCGTCCTCAACCGCGAGGTCGACCTGTTCGAGGAAGCGGTCGATGTACCAGCGGCGGATCGTCGGCTCCTCGGCGTCGAGGAAGATGCGCAGATCGAGCAGGGGGGCGATCGCCGGTTGGAGGGCGTTGACGCCTTCGATGATCACGACGTCGGTACCCGCGGGAATGACGCGCGTGCATCCGGGTAGGCGGTCGTAGGTGGCGTGGGAGTACTCGGGGAGGCTCGCCGGTCGTCCGGCCCGGAGATCGGCGATGAACCGCTGCATCAGCACTTCGTCGTACGACGCCGGAAACCCCTTCTGCATCAGCAACCCGCGCTCGGCCAGCTCGTCGTTCGGGCGGAGGAACCCGTCGGTGGCCACGACCTCGACCGATGCCGGCGCCAGCCGACCCGCGAGCGCCGCTGCCAGGGTCGACTTGCCGACGGCAACTGCTCCGGCGATGCCCACGAGGAAGGGCCCGCTCGACGTTCGCCCTGGTGTGTCCCCTGCCCGGACGACGGCGGCGACATCGTCGACCGTCGCCGTCACGACCCGCCGAGCCCAGCGTCGTCGTCGTCGTTTTCCTCGTCTCGAATGTCTGAGGGCTTCCGGGACATGAACGCCTGGGCCACGGTCGAGCCGGCCGACCGGTCGAGGGTGGCGATGCGACGTCCGGGTTGCACGGCATCCTTCGAAGCGCGGAGCCGATCGCCCAGAAAGCCGGCGGTGGCATCGAGGTCGCGCACCGTCCAGGCGAGGCCATAGAGGCGCATCGGTCCTTCGCCGGTAGGCGTCGTGGGCCCGACCGCTTCGAGGATCACCGTGTCCTCCGGCCGCCAAGGCGATTGACCGAGGCGGAAGAAGGCCTGCTGCATCGGAGCGGCGTCCGTGCCGATGTCGCGGATCCGGCGGCACTCGATGCCGGCGGCCTCGACCGATGCGATCGTGCGCAGGATGTCGGGTGACGTCACGACCAGGTGGTCGAGGGCGATCACACCGTTGGGGTGTGCCGGCGTGGCCCTGGCCGGAAAGGCCGGCAGCCCGAAGGCCGCTCCATCGAGCCCGTCGACCTCAGGCGCGAGCCCTCGAAGCGACCAGCTGCGGATGCCCTTGCCCTCGGCCCCGAGCATGAGGCGGACACCGCTCACCTTCACGGATTCGTCCTCGACGACGAAGCCCAACGCGCCCCAGAGGTCCGGAGGATCGGCGAGGTGCAGGGCGGCGAGTGCGGCCATCGGCGAAAGCTAATTCGCTTTGCCCATCCGCCCGGCGGCGAGAGACTCGGCGCGGCCGGTTGAAGCCGGTCGTTCCCGCCGTCGCGCCATCCTGGAGGCCACCATGAGTTCCGTCATCGAAACCCTCGACGTGTCGGCCGCCTCCGAGACCGAGCTCGAGGCGCTCTACGACCTTTCGCGCGCCGAACACCTCGAGTTGTGGTCGGAAGATGCGGTCCCCCCGTACGAGCAGTGGAGGAAAGAGGTACTGGAACTTCCTTCCCATCGCAAGAAGTTCCGCTGGGTGGTGTGGGCAGACGATCGTTCCGAGATCGTCGGGGCCAGCCACCTGTCTCTGGAGTTCACCGAGACCAACCGGGACCAGGCCGAGATCGACGTCTATGTGCGGGCGGATCGGCGGCGGGAGGGCATCGCCAGGGCCCTGCTGCAACCAGCGGTAGAGGCGGCGAATGCCGATGGCCGCATCATCATCAATGGCGGTGGCGTCACCGACGCCGATGCGTCAGCGTTTTGCGAGGCCCTCGGCGCCGAGCGCAAGATCACCGAGCGCAAGAGCCGGATGGTGCTCGCCGACGTCGATCGCCCGATGCTCGAGGACTGGGTCGTCAAAGCCAAGGAGCGGGCCGAGGGGTATTCGCTCCTGCGGTGGGACGGGCCGGTTCCCGACGAGTACCTCGACAAGTTCGTCGCGCTCACGATGGTCATGAACACCGCTCCTCGCGACGATCTGGAGATGGACGACTGGATGCACACCGCCGAGCGCCAGCGCGAAGGCGAGCAACGCGCGCTGGCCCACGGGCGCCGTTGGTGGACGGTGGTCGCCAGGCACGACGAGTCCGATGAGCTCGCAGGCTTCACGGAATTCCTCTTTCCGCCGAGCGACCCGAAGGCAGCCTGGCAAGAGGCCACCGCCGTCGACCCGGTCCATCGCGACAAGGGCCTCGGCCGGTGGCTCAAGGCGGCGAACTGCCTTCGGCTCTTCGAGGATCGGCCCGAGGTGGAGTACGTCGACACCTGGAACGCCTACTCCAATGCCCCGATGCTCGGCATCAACATCGCCATGGGCTTCGAAGTGATCAAGTCGTTCAGCGCCTACCAGATCCGAACAGAAGCGCTTCGGACCCGCCTCGCGTAGTCGGTACTCCTACTTCTTGTTGCCGCGGTTGGGCTTCCGGCCGTGGTTGGCCTTCTTGCGCCGGGCGCGGTTCTTGGCCTTGACGGTTCGCTTCGACATGCGCCGCAGGTTACCGGCCGCTGGCCGTAGTCGACCAAACGGCGTCGGTCGACCGAAACGGCTCCCTTGTAGCCTCCGTCGGGAATGGAACGTTTCGGGTTCGTCGGGCTCCCCAATGCCGGCAAGTCGTCTCTCTTCAACGCCCTCGCCGGCGGAGGAGCCCTGGCCGCGCCCTATCCGTTCGCCACCAAGGACCCCAACGTCGGACGGGCCAAGGTGCCCGACCACCGCCTCGACGCACTGGCGGCGATGTCGAAGTCGAAGAACATCGTGCATGCAGCGTGCGAGTTCATGGACATCGGCGGACTCGTGGCCGGTGCCAGCAAGGGCGAGGGCTTGGGCAACAAGTTCCTCGGCGGCATCCGCGAAGTCGACACCATCGTCTATGTGTTGCGGGCGTTCGAGGACGACGACGTGATGGGCCCGTCCGACCCGATCGAGCACCTGTCGACGGTCGAGACCGAGCTGTGCCTCGCAGACCTCGACACCGTCGACAACCAACTTCCCAAGAAGGAGAAGCTGTCACGGCTCGACAAGACGCTGCTCACCGAGGTGGCTGCGCTGCAGGCCGCCAGGGCCCAGCTCGACGAGGGCGTCCCGATCTACCGCTCGTCGCTCTCGGCTGAGCACAAGGCCGAGCTCCGTCCGGCCTTTCTCCTCACCAACAAGCCGGTACTCGCGGTCGTCAACGTGGCCGAGGACGATCTGGAACGGGTCGACGAGCTGACCAAGCCCGTCGTCGACGTCATGGGTGGAGCCGCCGACGTGCTCGGCATGTGCGTCCAGCTCGAGGCCGAAGCCGCGATGTTGGACGAGTCGGAGCGATCGGAGATGCTCGAAGCCCTCGGGTTGGGCGAAGGCGCCCTCCCTCGCGTGGTGCACGCGGCCTATCACCTCCTCGACCTGCGGACCTTCCTCACCACCGGAGACAAGGAGAGTCGGGCGTGGACCTTCCACGCCGGCGCCAAGGCCCCCGAATGCGCGGGTGTCATCCACTCCGATCTCCAACGCGGATTCATTCGCGCGGAGGTCGTCCACTGGGACGAACTCCTCGAGCTGGGTTCCTGGTCGAAGGCCCGCGACGTCGGCAAGCTCCGCATCGAAGGCAAGGACTACGAGGTCGTCGACGGTGACGTCCTCGAGATCCGCTTCAACGTTTAAATGGTCTCGCTCTGCGGCGCCGCCCTCCGGGCCGAGGCCTTGCCGCTCGACGGGCGGCTGCTCGCTGGCGCTCCCTACGCCGCCGGCCGCTCGGGAGCTGCTCCTCCGGTTGCGGGGTAAGGGCCGTGGCTTGGCTTCTGCGGGATGGGGATGTGTTGGCGGCGGTCGAGGTTGCTTCTTCGTTCCGGGAGCGGCTGCGCGGGCTGCTCGGTCGGGACGGGCTCGATGGTGCGCTGGTGTTACGGCCGGCCAATTCCGTCCACACCATCGGAATGCGCTTCGCCATCGACGTCGCCTTCTGCGACCGTGATCTCGTCGTGCTCTCGACCACAACCCTTCGCCCGTACCGGATGACGGCGCCGCGCCGGCGATCGAAGGCAGTCATCGAGGCCGAGGCCGGCGCGTTCGATCGCTGGAAGCTGCGGGTCGGCGATCACCTCGAGATCCGAGGATGACGGCCTCAACCCAACTGGGCGTGCTCGTGCTGGTGGCCACGCCGATCGGAAACCTCGGAGACCTGTCCCCGCGTGCCGTCGAAGCCCTGGCCGCCGCCGACGTGATCGCCTGCGAGGACACCCGGCACAGCCGCAAGCTCCTGCACCACGCCGGAATCGCTTCGCGACGCCTCGTCGCGGTGCACGCCCACAACGAGCAGGAACAGGCCGACCGCCTCGTGCGGGACATGCTCGGCGGTACCCGCATCGCCTTCGTCACCGACGCCGGGACGCCGGGCATCAGCGATCCCGGTGAGCGGCTGGTGGCTGCCGCCATCGCCGCTGGCGTTCCCGTCGAACTCGTGCCCGGACCAGCGGCGGTGATCGCCGGACTCGTCCTCAGCGGATTACCGACAGCCAGGTTCTGCTTCGAGGGGTTCCTCCCCCGCAAGGGCAAGGAACGAGCCCAGCGGCTGGCCGAGCTGGCGGCCGAGCGGCGCACAACGGTGGTCTACGAGGCCCCCCATCGCCTGCCGGCCACGATCGGCGATCTGGCCGAAGCCTGCGGGGGACAACGGCGGGTGGCCATCGCTCGCGAGCTCACCAAGAAGTTCGAGGACGTCTGGCGCGGGACGATGAGCGAGGCCGTCGTGCGGGCCGAGACCATCGAGGCGCGCGGGGAGTACGTGATCGTGGTCGAGGGCGCTCCCGACCCGGCGCCGGCGACCGACGAGGACATCGACGCCGCTCTCCGCCGCCGCCTCGACGCCGGCGAGTCGACCAAGGATGCAGCGGCGGCTGTCGCCACCGAACTCGCCATCCCCAAGCGCGTCGCCTACAACGCGGCGGTCCGCCTCAGCCGACCCTGACCACGGACCCGCCAAGCCCCGCCCGCCGCGTTCACGTTGCCTTTGCGGGGTATGCAAGGGCAACGGAAGAGGTGCAAAGCAACTGCAAGGGCAACCCCAACGCGGCCGTTAGACGCATGGCACCTGTCCGACGTGTGGGACCCGGTCGGCGTCAGAGGCTGGCGGCGAGTGGCGTGGCGGCGAGTGGCGTGGTGGCGAGCGGCGTGGTGGAGGCTGGGGCGAGCTCGCCTTGGCAGGTCTCGCAGAGCGGGCGGCCTCGGTAGCTCGTCAGCTGGTCGGCGGAGCCGCAGAACACGCACTGTGTCGTGAGTTTGCGAAGGATGATGGCGTCGCCGTCGACGGAGATCTCGAGGGCGTCACCGGTCTTGATGTCGTGCAGACGACGCAGCTCGACGGGCAGCACGATACGCCCGAGATCGTCGACTTTCCGGGCCATTCCGGTGTCCTTCACGACGGTGTTCCTCCCGCACTATTCGAGCGGGTGTCGAGACCCGGGTCGATAGGCTCCGCCGCGAGATGGGCCGCTTCTACGCAACCACACCGATCTATTACGTCAACGACGCGCCCCATATCGGTCATGCCTACACCACTGTGGCAACCGATGCACTGTGTCGCTGGCGGCGGCTCCTCGGCGACGACGTCTTCTTCCTCACGGGAACGGATGAACACGGTCTCAAAGTGGCGCGTGCGGCCGAGGCCAACGGCGTGTCGCCGCGCGAGTGGGCCGATGTCACCAGCCAACGCTTCAAGGATGCATGGGCGGGGCTCGACATCTCCTACGACGAATTCATCCGCACCACCGATCCGCGTCACTACGCAACGGTGCAGGATTTCCTGCAGAAGATCTACGACAACGGCGACATCGAACTCGGCGTCTACGAGGGCCCGTACTGCGTGTCGTGCGAGGGCTATTACGCATCCGACGACCTCGTCGGCCCCGACAATGACCTGTGCCCCGTGCACAACCGACCGGTCGAAGAGTTGCGGGAGGAGAACTGGTTCTTCAAGCTCAGCCGCTACGAGCAGAAGCTTCTCGACTGGTACGAGGCCAATCCACTCGCCGTGCAGCCAGAAGGCAAGCGCAACGAGGCCATCGGGCTCATCAAGTCGGGCCTGCGCGACGTCTCCATCACGCGTACCTCCCTCGACTGGGGAGTGCCCGTGCCGTGGGCGCCGGGCCACGTCTTCTATGTCTGGTACGACGCCCTCATCAACTACGCCACCGCCATCGATTACCGCGACTCCGACAACGGTCGCTTCCAGGCGTGGTGGCCCAACGTGCACCATCTCATCGGCAAAGACATCCTCCGCTTTCACACCGTCTACTGGCCGGCGATGTGCATGGCGGCCGGCATCGAACCGCCGAAGCACATCTACGTGCACGGCTACCTGCTCGTCGGCGGCGAGAAGATGTCGAAGACGGCCCTGAACCAGATCGCGCCGGCCGACCTGACGCCCGAGTTCGGCGTCGACGGGTTCCGCTACCACCTGCTGCGCGACACCGCGTTCGGTCCTGACGGCGACTTCTCCTACGAAGGGATGGTGTCGCGCTACAACGCCGATCTGGCCAACAACCTCGGCAACCTCGTCTCGCGAGTGGCCACCGTGGTTGGCAAGGCGTGTGGCGGCGTCGGTCCGGCGCCGTCGCCTGACAGCCCGCTCGCCGCGGTCGCCGCCGAGGCCTATGCCGCGACCGCCGAAGCCTGGGAGCTCGTGCGTCCGAGCAACGCCCTCGAGGCCAGCTGGCGCCTCGTTCGGGAGTCGAACGCCTACCTCGAGGCCAACGAGCCATGGAAGGCTGAGCCTGGACCCGAGGTCGACAACGTCATGGGCGACGCGCTCGAGGCGCTGCGCATCGTGACCATCCTCGCCTCCCCCGCCATGCCGACGATCTGCCGGGAGATCTGGCGCCGCCTCGGCCTCCCCGGCGCGCCGGAGGATCAACGCCTTCCCGCGGCGGCGGCGTGGGGCGGCTACCCGGGTGGCCTTCCGGTGGAGAAGGGCGACCCCCTCTTCCCGAGAAAGAAGCCCTAGCGCCCGTGTGGGCCGACTCCCACTGCCACCTGCCGTACGAGGGATTGGAAGATGTCGACGCCCACCTCGAGGCCGCTCGCGCCGCCGGCGTGGGGCGCTTCATCAGCGTCGGCACGGATGCGGCGCAGTCGGCGGCCGCCATCGAGGTGGCTGGCCGCCACGACGACGTCTGGGCGACGGTAGGCCTCCACCCCCACGATGCCAGCGACGGCCTCGACGGGATACTGCCGCTGTTCGACGGAGGGAGCACCCGGGTCGTCGGCGTGGGGGAGTGCGGGCTCGACTACCACTACGACCACTCGCCGAGGGAGGTGCAGCGGGACGTCTTCGCCGCCCAGATCCGCCTGGCCAACGAGCGGAACCTGGCGTTGGTGATCCACACCCGCGAGGCCTGGGACGACACCTGGGCGGTGCTCGAAACCAACGGTGTGCCGGATCGGACGATCTTCCATTGCTTCACCGGCGGCCCAGTCGAGGCCCGACGTGGCCTCGACCTCGGTGCCTATCTCTCGTTCAGCGGGATCGTGACTTTCAAGACGGCGACCGACGTGCGCGACGCCGCCCAGCTCTGCCCCCTCGACCGACTGCTGGTGGAGACCGACTCGCCGTACCTGGCCCCGGTCCCACATCGGGGGAAGACCAACACCCCGTCGTTCGTGCCCCTTGTCGGGGCGGCTGTGGCTGCTGTGAAGGGCGTGGCTCCCGAGGTCGTGGAAGCGGCCACCTGGGCCAACGCCGGGGCTGTCTTCGGCTTGTCCTGACCTGGAAACCCTGCCTAGGGTCTTCGGGAGTTTCCCCGAAGCAAGAGATCCCGTCCCCCAACAAAGGGTGTTGTCCTGAGACGTACCGACGCTCAGGGACGACGGTGGCTCCCGGCGCTCGCCCTCACGGCGGGCATGGTGCTGGTGCCGCTCGTCTCCCTCGCCGCCGTTCGAGAATCGAGCCCGGCGGAGATCCGCCTGGCGGCGGCTCCGGCGAGCACCCCTGACAACGCGGTTGACCCTGCGGCCGAGGCCGAGCGGGTCGCACGGCTCAACAGCGCAGCCATCCGGTCGAGTCGCTCTGCGCAGGCGCGCGTCTTCCAACGGGCCAACGAGGAAGCCACCACCACGGCGGCGCCGGCGACCACGCTCGAGGCCACGACCACGACGGCGAAACCGACGACGACCACGGCGAGACCCACAACGACCACGGCCAAGCCGGTGCGGGTGACGGCGGCCGCGCTTCCGACGACCACGGTGAAGGCCACCACCACGACGACCACGGTGAGGGCCACCACCACGACGAGCTCGACCACGTCAACCACGGCGACGGGCGCCAACTCGGCGACCACGACCTCCACCATGGGCCCACCGCCGGCGTGCTGCCGGGAGGAGGGCGGCGCCTCGTATTACAACTACAGCGACCCCCGCAACTGTGCCCACAAGTCGCTCCCGAAGGGCACGGCGCTCAAGGTCACCAACCTGGCCAACGGCAAGACGACGACCTGTGTCGTGAGCGACCGCGGCCCCTACGTCACCGGCCGGATCATCGACCTGTCGAAGACGGCATTCAGCGAGATCGCCAACATCAGCGACGGCGTCATTCGCGTGTCCATCGAGTGGTGACGAGCACCGCACCCTGACCCTGACCCGGCGCCAGATCGTCGACCTGCTCGACACCCACGGCCTGCACCCCAGCCGGGCTCTCGGGCAGAACTTCGTCGCCGACCCCAACACGGTGCGGCGCATCGCCCGTCTCGCAGGCGTCGGCCCTGGGGATCGGGTGGTCGAGATCGGGGCCGGGCTGGGCTCGCTCACGCTGGCCCTGTGCGAGGCCGGCGCCACCGTGACGGCGATCGAGATCGATCGGTACCTCCTTCCGTTGCTCCGAGAGGTGGCCGAACCGGCCGGCGCAACCGTGATCGAGGGGGACGCCCTTCGCCTCGACTGGGCCCAGTTGCTGGGCAGCGATCCCGGATGGGTGCTGGTCGCCAATCTCCCGTACAACGTGGCCACACCGCTCGTGGCCGACCTGCTCGACTTCGTTCCGGCGATCGGACGGATGCTGGTGATGGTGCAGAAGGAGGTGGGCGAGCGGTTGGCGGCCCGGGCCGGCGACGAGGCCTACGGCGCCGTGTCGGTGAAGGTCGCCTATTGGGCCACGGCCAAGCTCGTGGGCCGGGTGCCCCCGACCGTGTTCATCCCCCAACCGAAGGTCGACTCCGTGCTCGTGGCGATCGAGCGACGGGCCCGCCCCGCTGTCGACCCTGCGTTGGTGCCCACCGATCGACTGTTGGCGGTGGTGCGGGCGGGGTTCGCCCATCGCCGCAAGATGTTGCGGGGAGCGCTCGCCGGTCTGGTCACGCCCGCCGCCTTCGAGGCGGCGGGGGTGCGGGGCGAAGCGCGCGCCGAAGAACTCGACGTCGAAGCCTGGGGGAGGCTGGCTCGTGTCGATCCGGATTGAGGCCCCCGCCAAGCTCACGCGCTCGCTGCGGGTCGTAGGCGTCCGCGGTGACGGCTACCACCTGATCGATGCGGAGATGGTGACGCTCGACTTCGCCGACCTCCTCGACATCGACCCCGACGGCACCAATGACCTCGCGGTCGACAACCTGGTCACCAGGGCCCTGACGGCGATCGGTCGAGACGCCCATGTCGCCCTCGACAAGCGGATTCCGATGGGGGCAGGGCTCGGCGGAGGGTCGGCCGACGCCGCCGCCATTCTGCGCTGGGGGGGATGCCACGACTTGGCCCTGGCCGGTCGGATCGGGGCCGACGTTCCCTTCTGCCTCGTCGGAGGACGAGCGCGGGTGCGGGGCATCGGCGAGATCGTGGAGCCTCTGGTGTTCGAGGATCGGACATTCACGTTGCTGACCCCGCCGATCCACGTCTCGACCCCTGCGGTCTACCGGGCGTGGGACTCCCTCGGTGGACCGACCTCTGAGGGCCCAAACGACCTCGAGCCCGCCGCTCTCCTGGTCGCTCCGGCGCTGGCAGTCTGGCGCGATCGCCTGGGCGAGCAGACGGGCGAAACGCCCGTCCTCGCCGGTAGCGGTGGCACCTGGTTCGTCGAGGGCGCCTTCCCGGACGTGGCCGGTGCAGTGGTGGCCCGGACGCGAAACGACCGCCCCTGAGGGCGGTCGTTCAGCGAGATCAGTTGGGCTACTTGCCGGCTCGGCGCTGCCAGCGCGTCTTCTTCAGGAGCTTCTTGTGCTTCTTCTTGCGCATGCGCTTACGGCGCTTCTTGATCAGAGAACCCATGTCGGGCGGTCACCCTAGCGGCGGGTTCCAATCGAAGCGAAACCCATCATCTGCCAAACTCCCGTCGTGTTGGCCACGTGGCCCCTGGTGGGCCGTGACGATGAACTCGGGTTCATTGCGACCGTCCTTCGCCGGCCGGCCGGCGCCCAATCCCTCGTGCTCGCCGGGCCTGCAGGAGTTGGAAAGACCCGGCTGGCGACCGAGGCGTTGGCGGCGGCCGAGGGATCGGGGTCGCCCACGGCGCGTGTCGTCGCCACCCGGTCGGCCTCGTCGATCCCACTCGGAGCCTTCGTCGCCCTCCTCCCCGACGGTGTGGAGCTGCCGGACAGCCGCCTGGGCCAGCTGCGGCAGGCGGCGGCGGCCCTCGGCGCACTGGCCACGCCCGAGGGCGGGTCGTTGGTGTTGGCGGTCGACGACGCCCACCTTCTCGACGATGCCTCGGCCACCCTCGTCCACCAGGTGGCCGTCGAGGGGAAGGTCCGACTCCTGCTCACGGTGAGATCGGGCGAGAGCGTTCCCGATGCCCTGTCGTCGCTGTGGAAGGACGGCCTGGCCGAGCGGCTCGACTTGACCCATCTCACCCGGCCCGCCATCGAGGCACTGGCCGAACGGGCGCTGCAGGGCCCGGTTGGAGGCGCGTTGGTCCAACAACTGTGGACGGCCTCCGAAGGAAATCCTCTCTACCTTCGCGAGCTCCTGCTGGGGGCTGTCGAGAGCGGCGCCGTGAAGCAGGACGGCAACTTGTGGCGCGTGCAGCGTGAACTCGGCGCGCCCCCCCGCCTGGTCGAACTCGTCGAGGCCCGCCTCTCTGGGCTCACCGGGCCCGAACTCGAGGCCTTCGACTTGCTGGCTGTCGCCGAAGGCCTCGGCTTGGCGACGCTGGAGGCCGAAGTCGGGCCCGACGCCATCGAGGCTCTGGAGCGGCGGGGGCTGGTATCGATAGGAGCCGAGGGACGCCGTCGGCTCGCCTGCCTGGCCCACCCCCTCTACGGCGAGGTGCGTCGCCAGACCCTTCCGGCGGTGCGGCTCCGCAACGTCCAACGCCGGTTGGCCGAGCTGATCGAGGGGGCAGGGAAACGGCGGCGAGACGACGTCCTCCGCGTGGCCATCCTCCGTCTCGACGCCGACGGGAGCGCCGACGCCGATCTCCTGGCGGAGGCGGCGCGGCAGGCCTGGTACACCTACGACATCGTCTTGGAGGAACGCCTGGCACGAGCGGCGGTGGCCGCCGGCGCCGGCATCCCATCGGTGCTCCTGCTGGCCGAGATCCTGCGGTGGGCGGGCCGCCATCAGGAGGCGGAGGAGATCCTGCACCCCGTGACGCCGGAGGATGCGGGAGACGACGCCACCTTCGCCGTGGTCTGCGTGAGCCGAGCCGAAGTGCTGTTCCGGGGGCTCGATCGCTACGACGATGCGCTGTCGGCGGTCGACCTCGGCCTCCAGCTGCTCAGGGACGAGGCGTGGCGCGATGAACTCTGGGCGGAACGAGCCAACATCCAGGTGTTCGCCGGAGACCTCCTCGGTGGTCTGGAGATTCTCGAACCGCTTTTTGCCCGAGCGCACGGACGGGCCCTGGTCGCCGCCGGCGCCGTAGGTGTTCCCGCCCTGGCCATCGCCGGGCGCGTCGATGAGGCCCTCGCGTTGGCCGATCGCACCTTCGCCGTCGCCCTCGAGTTGGGCCGCCAACCGTCGATGGTCGACCCGGCGGTCTTCGTCATCGGCCGCTGCCTCGCCCTTGCCTATGCCGGCCGCTTCACCGAAGCGCACGCTCCGGCCCAACTCGGGTACGACTGGTCGGTCGCGAGCGGCGTGCCGGCGGGACGGACCTGGTTCGGAATGATCCTCGCCCTCGTGGCGGTGAGCCGTGGCGACCTCGACCTGGCGGCCGGCCGGTTCGAGGAAGCAGCTCTCGGCTTCGTCGACCAGCACGACCGTTCGAATGCCCGCTGGTGTTGGTCGGGGGTCGCCCTGGTGGCGGCGACCCGCGGCGACACTGAAGGTGCCCGAGGCGCGTTGCACGAAGCCGATGCCATGGGCATGGCCAGCGTCTGTCTGCTCGACGTCGAGATCGAGCGAGCCCGCGCCGCCCTCGAGGCCGCTGAGGGCGAGGTCGACCTGGCGCGTCAGCGTCTGGGAGCCGCAGCTCGAGCCGCCCAACAGAGCGGCCAGCACGCCCTCGAGGGGGCCGCCCTCCACGACCTCGTCCGCCTCGGAGTGGTTCCCGTTTGGGCAGTACGGCGGCTCGCCGACCTGGCGTCGGCGGGCCAGGAGCTGGCTCGCATCCGATCCGACCACGCCGTCGCCGTGACGACCGGCGATGCCGCTGCCCTTGCCCTGGTCGCCGAGGAATACGAGCGGATGGGCGCCCGACTCTTCGCCGCCGAGGCCTGGGGGCAGGTCGCACACGTCCGAAGCGGCGACTCGGGCGGACCTACTGACGCCGCCCGCCGGTCCGCATCGCTCGCGGCGGCGTGCGGCGGAGCCCGCACCCCGGCGATCGCTCGTCTGGCGCGCCGGGTGACGGCCTCCCTCACGCCCCGGGAGCGGGAAGTGGCGAAGCTGGCTGCTCTCGGCCTTCCCAACCGCCAGATCGCCGAGCAACTCTTCGTGTCGGTCCGGACGGTCGAGAACCAATTGCAGCGGGCCTACACGAAACTCGGGGTTCAGAATCGAACGCAGCTTCGTGCCGCCTTCGACGAAATGAGTACTTCCTACTCATGACCGCGGAGGGTGACCTGGAACAGAATGGTCTTTGTCGTCACCGCATACGGCGGAGCGGTGACGGCGGCCATCCTGCAACGCAGGATTGGTCCAGATGCCCGGCGGGAACGGCCGCTCCTTCGGGAGCGGCCGGCATCGCGTAGCGTTGGCGCGTCATTCGGGCGTCGTCCAACGGCAGGACTTCGGTTTTTGGAGCCGACTATGGGGGTTCGAGTCCTCCCGCCCGAGCGAATCGGCCGTCGATTTGCGCCACGCTGAAGTCGGCGATTTGCGCCATCGCTGAAGTCGAGGCGCTCCGACGCCGAGGGTTGATCTCGTGGCCGCCGTTCGGATCCCCGCTCGACGCCTTCCCGCACTTCCCACCTGGTCGGTCGACAACCTGGGCGAACGGCTTTGCCGTGCCTTCCTCCGCCTCGTGCGCCACGAGGCCCGCAAGCTGCTGTTGCCTCTGGCGGCCCTGACCGCTGTCTCCAGCGTGGGGACGCTCGCCGCTCCCGGACTCACGGGACGGCCGCTCCTCCTGGTCGCCCTCAGCCCCCGCCTGAGCTTCCTGGCGCTGGCGGCCCCCAAGGTCGGGCTCGTGCCGTTTCTCATCGTCGCCGGCATCCGGCTGTGCCTCGCCGACCCGTTCCACTTCGTCCTCGGTCGGCGCCACGGAGCCGGAGCCCTCGACAGACTGCCTCGCTGGCCGTGGCTGCAGCGCCTGCAGGTCTTCGCCACTCGCAGCGTTCCGTTGCTCGTCTTCCTCCGCCCCAACGGCACGAACCTGGCCATCGCCGGCGCCAGCCGAGGCCGCGCCGTCCACATCGCAATGGCCGACATCGTCGGCACCGTCGTGTACCTGGTGGTCGTGCACCAACTCGGTCGCTCGTTCCTTCCTGGCTAGAGCCCAGGGCCTCGGGCTCGCGCTCAGGCGGCACCGGGTCACCCGGAGCGACGGCTAGACATCAGGCATGGCAGTTGCACCTGGTCGCCCGTTGTCCGCCATCGTGCTGGCCGCCGGGGAAGGCACCCGGATGCGCTCCAGCCGCCCGAAGCCGCTCCACGTGCTCTGCGGTCGGGCGATGGTGCTCCACATCCTCGACGCCCTCGCCGAACTCCCCCTCGACCGGGCGGTGGTCGTGGTCGGCCACGGGGCCGAGCGGGTTACGAAGATGCTGTCGGAGGAAGCCAATCCCGACCTTCCCCTCGAGTTCGTCGAGCAGCACGTGCAACGGGGAACGGGCGACGCCGTGGCCGTGGCTCTCACCGGATTCGCCGACGACGACTCCGAGGATGGCGACCTCATCGTCCTCCCCGGCGACACGCCGCTCTTGCGGCCCAGCACCATCGCCGCCCTCGTCAAGGCCCACCGCCAGAGCGATGCCGCCGCCACCCTCCTGACCACCGTTCTCGACGATCCCACCGGCTACGGACGGATCGTGCGAGGCAAGGACGAGCGGGTCCGCCGGATCGTCGAGCACAAGGACGCCACCGACGACGAGCTGGCCATCGACGAGATCTGCACGTCGATCTACTGCTTCCGTCGCAGCGTGCTCGCCCCGGCCCTGCGGCGACTCACCCCTGACAACTCCCAGGGTGAGTACTACCTGACCGACGTCATCGGCGTGCTCCATGACGCCGGATACAACGTGGTCAGCATGGTCGCCGCCGACTCGATGGAGCCTGCCGGCATCAACGATCGGGCCCAGCTCGCCGTTGCCGAAGCCGAGCTGCGAGACCGCACCAACGACCGCTGGATGCGCCTCGGGGTGACCATGCTCGACCCGGAGCGCACCTACATCGACGCCACCGTCACGTTGTCGCCCGACGTCACCCTCTTCCCGGGCACCGTGCTCCAGGGCCGAACGATCATCGAGGGCGGCGCTGAGATCGGCCCAGATACCCGTCTGGTCGACTGCGTCGTCCGGGAGGGCGCAGTGGTCGAACAGACGGGCGGGCGACTGGCCGAGATCGGCGCCGGCGCCAAAGTCGGTCCGTTCGCAGCACTGGCGCCCGGAAGTCGGGTGGCGCCGGGCACCGTGACCGGGCCATTCTTCGAAGGCGCGAGCGAGGAGTAGCGGGATGGACCTGGTCACCAAGAAACACCTGCAGCTGTACGGGGGCCGAGCGCACCCGGAGCTGGCGACCGAGGTGGCCGCCAGCCTCGGCGTCAGGCTCGGGGACGCCGCCCTGGTCGACTTCCCCAACACCGAGATCCGCTCGACCTTCGGCGAGTCGATCCGCGGCGCCGACGTGTTCATCATCCAGAGCCACGCCGCGCCGGTCAACGAGGCCCTGATGGAGCAGGCGATCATGCTCGACGCCGCCAAGCGGGCGTCGGCCAAACGCATCACCGCCGTCTGCCCGTATTACGGCTACGGCCGACAGGACCGCAAGGCCAAGGGGCGCGAGCCGATCACGGCCAAGCTCGTGGCCGACATCCTCACCGCCGCCGGCGCGGACCGGATCGTCAGTGTCGACCTCCACTCCGGCCAGATCCAGGGCTTCTTCGACGGCCCCTTCGACCACCTTTCGGCCGCGCCAGTGCTCGAGGACTTTGTCCGCCGGGAGATGGGCGACGACGAGTTCGTCGTCGTGGCCCCCGACCAAGGGCGCACCAAGGTGGCCGACCGCTACGCAGAGCACTTCGGCATGGATATGGCCAGCGTGTTCAAGCGGCGAGCCAAGGACAAGGTGGCCGTGGTCGAGGCCGTCGGCGTCATGGGAGACGTGGAGGGCCGCCGGTGCGTGCTCGTCGATCATATCGTCGACGAG
>JBKJLN010000039.1:0-4328 GCA_046596935.1 Acidimicrobiales bacterium | reverse complement strand
CTTCTCGATCGCCTTGAGCGACGACTTGTCGTACGGCGTGATCACGAGCAGCCGGGCCTCAGGGACGTTCAGGCCGGCGATCTGCTGCAACGGCGTCTCGGCCCCGTAGTACTCGACTCGGAGGTTCTCGACCAGCGCCGGCGTCGCTCGTCCGGTGCGGATGGCCGAGAACTCCGTCGAAAGGTGGCCGGTGGCCTTGGACATCTTGTCGCGGGTGTCGCTGAACACGGCGCCGAGAAGGGAGTCGTCGTCCATCACTGCCTCTGGGCCGGCGGGCCACTCGCTGCGCTCATCAAGTAATCAGCGTACCGATCGAGTCCCCCGACAGAGCGCGACGCAGCGCTCCCGGCACCGAGATGTCGAAGACCAGAATCGGGAGCGAGTTCTCCTTGCAGAGGGTGAAGGCCGTGAGATCCATCACCCGAAGCTCCTTGGCGATGGCCTCGCTGAAGCTGACTTCGTCGTACTTGGTGGCCGTGGGGTCACTGCGGGGGTCGGCGGTGTAGACCCCATCGACGCCGCCGTGCGTGCCCTTCAAGAGGACGTCGGCCTCGATCTCGACGGCGCGCAGGGCTGCGGGCGTGTCGGTGGTGAAGAACGGATTCCCCATGCCGGCGGCGAAGATGACGACGCGGCCCTTCTCGAGGTGGCGTTGGGCCCGGCGGCGGATGAAGGGCTCGGCCACTTCCTGCATGTGAATGGCACTCTGCACGCGCGTCGGTTGACCGGCGCGCTCGAGTGCGTCCTGCAAGGCCAACGCATTGATGACCGTGGCGAGCATGCCCATGTGGTCGGCGGTGGCCCGGTCCATCCCCGCGGACTCACCGGTGGCGCCGCGCCAGATGTTGCCGCCGCCGACGACCACGGCGATCTCCACGCCGAGGTCGTGGCGGCACTCCGCGATCTCGGCGGCCAGGCGCGCGACGGTTGCCCCGTCGATGGTCTCATCGACCTCCGACGAGGCGAACGCCTCACCTGACATCTTCAGGACGACACGGCTCCAGCGAGCCTTCGCTGCGGTCGTCATGGGTTCAGTGCCTCAGGCGCCGATGACAACCTGGGCGAACCGGGTGACAGTTGCGCCGCCGAGGATCTGGATGACCGTCTTCTTGTCGTCCTTGGCGTAGGGCTGTTCGAGGAGCGAGCCGCCGGGCATGCGCTTGAACCAGCCGCCGACCTTGCCTTCGACGATCTTCTCCCACGCAGCCTCGGGCTTGCCCTCGTTCTGCGTCTCCTTCAGCAGCGACGCACGCTCTTCTTCGACGAGCGCAGCATCGACGTCTTCGCGGCGGAGCGACCCCGGCTTGGCGAAGGCGACGTGGACGGCCACGTCGTGGGCCAGCTCCTGCGTGCCACCCTGGAGCTCGACCAGCACGGCGTTGACGCCGCGGCCGTTCTGGACGTGGTTGTACGCATCGATGACCGCGCCTTCCGGCGCCTCGAAGCGCACGACTTTTCCGAGCTCGATGTTCTCCTTCAAGGAGATCTTCATGTCGTCGATGGCGCTCTGGCGATCGGCCACCGCAGCCTCGCCGGCCTTGGCAACGAGTACGGCGAGGTCGTTGACCATGGCGACGAAGTCAGGCGACTTGGCGACGAAGTCGGTCTCGCACTTGAGCTGCACCAGGGCGGCGGCGTTCCCGTCGACGGCGACGGCCACCGCTCCCTGGGTGTTCTCGCGGTCGCTCCGCTCAGCCGCCTTGCCCAGGCCCTTCTCACGGAGCCACTTGGCGGCCGCATCGAAGTCGCCGTCGGTCTCGACGAGGGCCTTCTTGGCGTCCATCATCCCCGCGCCGGTCAGGTCGCGGAGTTTCTTGACGTCTTGGGCACTGAAGTCCGGCATTTCTATTGGCCTCCCTCTGCGGCGGGGCCCTCCGGGCTGGGGCCTTGCCGGTCGGCTGCCGGCTGCTCGCTGGCGCTCCCGACGCCGGCCGTATCTTCGGTCTCGGCCGTGGCGCTGGATTCGACGGAGGCGAGGGGGGTGTCGCCGGTCTCGACGGAGGCGAGGGGGGTGTCGGCTTCTTCCTCGGCCTGGCGGGCGGCGGACAGGCGGGCCTCGCGCTCGCGCTGGGCCAGTGCGGCCTCGCGACGGGCCTCGGCCTGCTGCTCGGCCCGCTCGGCCTCCTGCTCCGGGGTCAGTGCGACGGGAGCGGCGACGGCGGCGCGCGGGTTGCGGCGCGAATGGATGTGACGCCCTTCCTTGACGGCGTCGGCGATGACGCGGCACAGGAGGCTGCCGGAACGAATGGCATCGTCGTTGCCGGGGATCACGTAGTCGATGACATCGGGGTCGCAGTTGGTGTCGACGACAGCCACGATCGGAAGGCCGAGCTTGTTGGCCTCGGTGACGCCGATGTGCTCCTTCTTGGTGTCGATGATGAACACCGCGTCGGGAAGCTTGCCCATGTTGCGGATGCCGCCGAGGTTGCGCTGCAGCTTCTCGAGCTCGCGGCTGAGGAGAAGCGCCTCCTTCTTGGGCATGGCGTCGAAGTCGCCGACGGCCAGCATGCGCTCGAGCTCCTGGAGCTTCTTCACCCGACCGCTGATGGTCTGGAAGTTGGTGAGCATGCCGCCGAGCCAGCGCTCGTTGATGTAGGGCATGCCGCACTCGTCGGCGTACTGCGAGATCGGATCCTGGGTCTGCTTCTTGGTGCCGATGAACAGGATCGTCCCGCCCCCGGCCACCAGGTCGCGCACGTAGATGTAGGCCTTCTCGATGCCCGTGAGGGTCTGATTCAGATCGAGGATGTAGATGCCGTTGCGCTCACCGAAGATGTAGCGCTTCATCTTCGGGTTCCAACGGCGGGTCTGGTGTCCGAAGTGGACCCCGGCCTCGAGCAATTGCCTCATCGTGACGACAGCCATGGTGGTTCCTTCCCATCGGTTTCGCTGACCCGGGCGCGGCGCACGTCCCCGATGCAGCTGGGAGCGGGCGACCGTGGGTGCGCACGGGCGTGATTGATCCCCGGCGGAGTTGCTGGGGACGGTCGGTCAGTGTACTTCGATGCCCGGACGGCGGCCCACCCAGAACCCACCCGCCACGATGACGGCGACGAGCAGAACCGTGGCCAGCGCCTCGAACGCCCGGCGACCGCCATCGTTTCCAGCGGCTTCGATCGGAGTCGTCCTGGCCACGAGCGCCGTGGCCGGCGGCTGGGCCTCGGCAGTTGGCGCCGCCAGATCGAAGGCGACCGGTGATGTGGCGGCGCGCCCTCCCCCGGCGTCGCGCTCCACATCGAGGCGATACGTGCCCGCCACAGCAAGGGTCGACGCCGGTAGCCGCACGGTGAGCGGGCCCGCCCCGCGGAGCATCGGCGGATCGAGTTCGCGCGCCGTCCCGTCCGGAAGAACGAGGGTGAGCCGGGTGAGGGCTGCCGGGCCGGCGAGGGCGATCCGGATGACGGCACCATGTGCCGCAATCGGAGCGGACGGCTCGGTGCTGGCGAGGGCGGCCGTCGGCGGGCCGACTTGGTCGGGCGGAGGAACGAGGCGCACCCGTCCATCCGGCGCCGGCAGGGCCTTCCAGGTTCCGCTTGCACGCTGGGCGATCACCGCGCCGGCGGCGTCGACGATCCGGAAATGGCCCACACTGCTGGCGACGACGGCTTCCCCACGGTCGAGCGCAACGGCCACCTTGACCTGCTGGGGAAGCTTCTGGGCAGGGACGCTGACGGGCCGAAGTCCGGAGTAGTAGGCCGCCAGGATGTCGGATGCCTTCAGACCCCGAAGGGCCTTCCCGAGGGCCCCGTACTGGCTGAGGCCGATGCCGTGGCCCCATCCGCGACCGTCGAGATAGACCACACCCCCGGCCGTCCCACTGTCGAAACGGATCGACGGAACGGGCAACGGGAGACCCGCCGGTGTCGTGAACCCGTTGTTGACGAGGCTGCGAAAGTTCGCCGCCGGTATCCGCTGCTCGACGGAGTTCCCGTCGCCGTCGACCCTCGACCCCACGACCTCGTCGCCGGCCCGGTGGATCTCCGTCGTCGACGCATCGAAGCCGACCACCCTGGCCACATCGACGAGGGGATAGGTGGCGCGCCAGCGGTTGAGGGGGCTGTAACGGTCATCGGGGTCGTCGGTCGGACGAAGGTAGGGCTGGCCGCCACCCACGCTCTGTCCGCCGTTCGAGCTCGAGTACTTGGCCACGATCGGGGCGCCGTTGTAGATCAACACCTGCCCCTTGGTCTGCTCGACGGCAGCGTTCCAGTTCTGGCTGCCGGGCCTTCGCTCTTTCGTCAGCCCGGTGTACACCTGGCACGACTGCGTGGCACAGATGTCCGCGCCCACGGCCTTGTAGGCGGTGTCGACCTCTCGGCCCAGTTCAT
>JBKJLN010000478.1:0-7479 GCA_046596935.1 Acidimicrobiales bacterium | reverse complement strand
CTTCTTGGTGATCGACTCCGGGGGCTCGAGGACCAGCACCTTGCCCTGGGGCGACGATCGCGACTTCGACATCTTCTTGGTCGGGTCCTGCAGGTCCATGATCAGGCCTCCGACCTTGGGAATGGCGGCTTCGGGGACGACGAAGGTGTCGCCGTAGAGATGGTTGAAGCGCCCGGCCACGTCACGGCACAGCTCGAGATGCTGGCGCTGGTCGGATCCCACCGGAACGAAGTTGGCGTCGTAGAGGAGGATGTCGGCCGCCTGCAGCACCGGGTAGGTGAAGAGCCCGACGCGCGCGGCGCCCTCACCACCCTTGGCCGTCTTGTCCTTGAACTGGGTCATTCGCTGGAGTTGGCCGACCGACGCCACGCACTCGAGCAGCCATGCGAGCTCCGAGTGCTCGTGGACGTGGGATTGGAGGAAAAGCGTGCAGACGTCGGGATCGAGCCCGGCGGCGAGCAGGATCGTCGCCACTTCGAGTGTCTTGGCCCGCAGCACGGCCGGATCGAGCTCGACGGTCACAGCGTGCAGGTCGACCACGAAGAAGAACGAGTCGTGCGCCGCCTGGTCGGCCACCCAGTGCTGGACCGCCCCGACGTAGTTGCCGAGATGGATCTCACCGGTGGGCTGGATGCCCGACAGCACTCTGGTCACCGGCGCATTGTGGCAGGCCAGGGGGGATGCGCCGCTGGACGCAGACCCGCCGGTACGATTCCGAGGTGGCCTATGAAGTGGCGACCCCCGTGTTCGAGGGTCCCTTCGATCTCCTCCTTCACCTGATTCTCCGCGAGCAGGTGGAGCTTTGGGAAGTCGACCTCTCTCGCATCGTCGACGCCTACCTCCGGGAACTCGAGACCTTCGACGGTCTCGACCTCGAGGTGGCGACCGAATTCCTGCTGATCGCCGCCACCCTGGTCGAACTGAAGACCCGCCGGATGCTGCCGGGCTCGAGCGACATCGACCTCGACGAGGAGTTCTCGCTCTGGGAAGAACGCGACCTCCTGCTGGCTCGCCTGCTCGAGTGCAAGACGTTCAAGGACGCCTCGGGCGCGCTGCAGCGTCTGGCCGACGCCGCCGGCCGGTCCTACGCACGGCGTGCCGGCATGGAGGAACGCTTCCTCGGCCTGACGCCCGACCTCATGGAAGGCGTCACCCCCGAGCGGCTGCGCAAGGCCTTCCTGAAAGCGATCACGCCGAAGCCGATCGTGCGGGTCGACCTCGAGCATGTCGCCCCCGTGCGCATGAGCGTCTGGGAGGCGATCGACGAGCTGGCCGACGAGCTGCCCCGGGTCGGTCGCATCACCTTTCGTCGACTCACGGGTGCCCTGGTCGAGCGGGTCGAGATCATCGTGCGCTTCCTGGCCGTCCTCGAGCTCTACAAGCAGGGCCTCGTCGACCTCGACCAGGGCGAGCGCTTCGGCGACATCACCATCGTCTGGCTGGGCGACACCGCCGAGCAACTGACCGGGTTCGTCCTCGACCGGGAACTCGTCGACTCCTACGAAGGCTGATGCCCGAGCGAGCCGAGAGCAGAGCAGTTGAAGCCATCTTGATGGTGGCCGACGAGCCGATCGCCCCGGAGATGTTGGCCCAGGTGTTGGAGATCCCGGTGGCGGAAGTCGAGGCCATCTGCAACGAGCTCTCGGCCCGCTACCAGGTTGACGATCGGGGATTCCTGCTCGTGCGGGTCGCCGGTGGCTACCGCTATCAGAGCCACCCCGATCTGGCTGCATATGTCGAGCGATTCGTGATGGAAGGCCAGAGCGCTCGCATGTCGGCGGCCGCCCTCGAGACGCTCTCGATCGTGGCCTACAAGCAGCCGGTGAGTCGCGCCCAGGCTTCCGCCATCCGGGGCGTCAACGTCGATGGCGTCATGCGCACCCTCCAGCAGCGCGGCTACATCGACGAGGTCGGTCGGGATCCGGGGCCGGGCCAGGCGGTGCTCTACGGCACGACGACGCTCTTCCTCGAGAAGCTGGGACTCGACTCCCTGGCCCAGCTTCCGCCCCTCGGCGCCTTCGTGCCCGGCGCGGAGGTGGTGGAGGCCCTCGAACTCGGGCTGCGGCCCGGTTCCGATGACCAGGAGCCGGACGACCGACCCTCGTGACGCAGGCCTCGGACGACGGGGAGCGCCTCCAAAAAGTGCTCGCGCGGGCCGGCGTGGCCAGCCGGCGCGTGTGTGAGGACCTCATCTCGGAAGGACGGATCCGCGTGAACGGCGTCGTGGCCGACCTCGGGCGGCGGGTGCATCCCGAGTCGGACGTGATCGAGATCGACGGCGCTCTCGTGCCGACGGCCCCTGGTCTCGTGTACTACCTGCTGCACAAGCCGGCCGGCGTGGTGACGACGGGCGCCGACACCCACGGCCGGCCGATCGTGCTCGACCTCGTGCCGGCGGAACCGCGCGTCTTCCCGGTCGGCCGCCTCGATGCCGACACCGAAGGCCTGCTCGTCCTCACCAACGACGGGGAGCTCACCCACCGCCTGACGCATCCATCGTTCGGGGTCGAGAAGGAGTACCTCGCGTCGGTCGAGGGCGACCCCTCGCCGGCGGCCCTTCGACGACTTCGCGAAGGCGTCGAGCTCGACGATGGAATGACGTCGCCGGCCAAGGCGGCCCGCATGGGCGTCGGTCTGTTGCGCATCGTGATCCACGAAGGTCGCAACCGTCAGGTGCGGCGCATGTGCGAGGCCGTCGGGCATCCCGTGACCCGACTCGTCCGGAGCCGCATCGGCTCGTTGAGCGACCGCCAACTGAAGGCCGGGGACTGGCGGGTCCTGCAGCCCGACGAGGTTCGGTCGCTGGCCGGATCCATCTCGGCGACGCCGCCGCCGAAAGCGTCGAACCCGTAGCTTGCAGCGCATGACCTTCGATCCGCTCTCGTCGTTCCGCATGGACAATCGCGTCGCCATCGTCACCGGGGCGAGTTCGGGGATCGGAGCTCGTGCCGCCCGGGTGTTCGATGCGCTCGGCGCAACGGTCGTGCTCGCCGCTCGGCGGACCGACCGCATCGAGGCGTTGGCGGGCGAACTTCGCGACGCCGTTGCGGTGACCTGTGACGTCGGTGAGCGGGGCGCGTCCGCAGCCATGGTCGATGCCGCGTTCGAGCGCCACGGTCGCATCGATGTCGTGTTCGCCAACGCCGGCATCTCGAACACGGTGCCGGCGGTGAAGGAGGATCTCGGTGACTTCGCCCATGTCGTCGCCATCGATCTCGTGGCCCAGTTCGAACTCGCCCAGGCGGCGGTCAAGCACATGAAGATGGTCGCCGGCGGCAGCATCGTCAATGTGGCCTCGGCGGCGGCGTTCAGCTCGACCGTGGTCCTCCCGCAGGCGGCGTACGTGGCCGCCAAGGCCGGACTGGTCGGCCTCACCCGAGAACTGGCCATGCAGTGGGCCCGCTACGACGTGCGCGTCAATGCGCTCTGCCCCGGCATGTTCCCGACGGAGATGACGGCGCAGCTGGTCGACTCCGACGCGTTGCGCAGCGCCTTCGAGGCCGAGGTGCCGCTGCGCCGCATCGCTCGGCCCGACGAACTCGATGCCGCCATCGCCTTCCTGGCCACGACGGCCAGCAGCTACGTGACCGGCCAGGCCCTCGTGGTCGACGGCGGCGGGGGTCTCTAGCCCGGCCACTATCCTCCGTCCGTGCCCGCCGTCCGAGCCCTGCGTGGTGCGACCACAGTCGACGCCGATACCCCTGAGCAACTGCTCGAGCGGGTCCAGGCGCTCCTGCAGCGCATGCTCGACCGCAATGGCGTCGACAAGGACGACTGCATCAGCATCCTGTTCACCGCTACTGGTGACATCCACTCGATGTTCCCGGCACTGGCCGCTCGCGAGATGGACTTCGGGGACGTGCCCCTCATCTGCGCGCGCGAGCTCGACATCGTCGGCGGCACGCCGATGTGTGTGCGAGTGATGATGCACATCAACACCGACATGGCGCGCCGCGACCTGCACCACGTCTACCTCGAGGGGGCCAAGGGCCTCCGCGATGACCTTCCCGAATAGCGTCTCCCCGCGAGCGGCCATCATCGGGACCGGTCTCATCGGCGGTTCCATCGGTATGGCCCTTCGCCGATCGGGCTGGCACGTCAGCGGTCGAGATCACGATCCCGTACGCGCCGCCAGGGCACAGGAGCTCGGTGCCCTCGATGCCGTCGGGAGCGACCCTGATGCGGAGGTCACCTTCGTGGCGACACCGGTTTCGTCGGTCGCGGCGATCGCTCGCCAGCTGGTGACGGCGACGGGCATCGTCACCGACGTCGGCAGCGTCAAGGCGCCGATCGTCTCGGCCGTCGATCACCCCCGCTTCGTCGGTGGCCATCCAATGGCCGGCTCCGAGCAGGAAGGGGTCGACGGAGCCGACGCCGACCTGTTCGAGGGAGCGACGTGGGTGCTCACTCCCACCGAGTCCACCGACCCCGACGCGTACGCCCGCCTCCAGTCGATCGTGTCTTCCTTCGGCGCCGACGTGCTCGCCATCGCCCCCGAACGCCACGACGCGCTCGTCGCCGTGGTCTCCCATGTGCCTCATCTCACTGCCGCCGCCCTCATGACGCTGGCGGCCGCCGGGGCCGAGGAACACACGGCCCTGCTGCGCCTCGCCGCCGGCGGGTTCCGCGACATGACCCGCATCGCTGCCGGGCACCCGGGTATCTGGCCCGACATCTGCACCGAAAATCGCGACGCCATCGTCGGCGTCCTCGACGGGCTGCTGGCAACGCTCGGCGGGCTCCGTTCGGTCGTGGCCGCTGGCGATCGCGAGTCGCTTTTGCGAACGCTCGAGCGGGCTCGCCACGCCCGCATCAACCTTCCGACCCGGGCCGCAAGGGCCGACGACCTCGTCGAAGTGCGCGTCCCGATCCCGGACCGACCCGGGGTGCTGGCCGAGGTCACGACCCTCGCCGGCGATCTCGGCGTGAACATCGAAGACCTCGAGATCGCCCACTCCGCCGAGGGCGAGCGCGGCGTGCTCCTCCTGGTCATCGATGCCCAGTCGAGCGACCTCCTCCGGGGAGCCTTCCTCGCCCGCGGGTACCGCCCCTCCGTCCAACCCCTCGTCCGATGAAGAGCCTCGAATCGCAGCGGGTAGAACCACTCGAACGCCCGCCGGACGTGACCGTGCGGGTGCCGGGGTCGAAGAGCCTGACCAATCGGGCGCTGGTGTGCGCGGCGTTGGCCGAGGGAACCTCGACCCTGTCGGGGGCGCTCCGGGCCGACGACACCGAGGCCATGCTCGGCGGATTGCGCGCCCTCGGGATCAGTATCGACGCCGGCGCCGATGACCGAGCGACGACGGTCACCGTCGAAGGCGTAAGCGGCGCGCTGCCGTCCGGCCCGGCGCGTATCGATGCCCGGCTCTCGGGAACGACGGCGCGCTTCTTGGCTCCGGTGCTGGCCGCGGGAGAGGGGCCGTACGAGCTCGACGGCGGCGAACCTTTGCGGGAACGGCCGATGGGTCCGCTGGTCGAGGCGCTTCGGGCGCTCGGTAGCGACGTCTATGAGATGGGCGAGCCCGACTCCCTCCCGTTGCGCATCAACGGGGGTGCGCACGGCGGCGCCGTCGAGTTGCCCGGCCATGTCTCGAGCCAGTTCCTCTCGGGCCTGTTGCTTGCCGGTCCGCTCTTTCCCGACGGGGTCGACATCCGCCTCACCAGCCCCCTGGTCTCCGTGCCGTATGTGTCGATGACCCGCTCGGTGATGGCGGCGTTCGGCGTGGAAGTGACCGCCACGCGCGTCGGCGCCGCGCGTTATCGGGCTGCGACCTACGCCATCGAACCCGACGCCAGCGCCGCCAGCTACTTCTTCGCCGCCGCCGCCATCACGGGCGGGCGGGTCGAGGTCGAGGGTCTCGGCTCGGACTCCCTGCAAGGCGACCTTGCCTTCGTCGATCTCCTCGAACAAATGGGAGCGACGGTGATCCGCTCGACCGCCAGCACGACGGTCATCGGGACGGGCGAACTCCACGGGATCGAGGCCGACCTGTCCGACCACTCCGACACCGCCCAGACCCTCGCCGCTGTGGCCGTGTTCGCCGACTCGCCGACGACCCTGACCGGAATCGGGTTCATCCGCCGCAAGGAGACCGACCGCATCGCCGACACCGTGCGCGAGCTCGAGCGATGCGGCTTGCGGGCGACCGAGCAGGCGGACGGGTTCACCGTGCATCCCGGCACGCCACGTCCGGCGACCATCGAGACCTATCACGATCACCGCATGGCCATGAGCTTCGCCCTCCTCGGGCTGCGGGCCGACGGCATCGACATCGCCGACCCGACGTGTGTCGCCAAGACCTATCCCGAGTTCTTCGTCGACCTCGAACAACTGCGCAGGTAGGGTCCCGGCGCTATGCGAGTCATCGCCATCGACGGCCCCGCGGGCTCGGGAAAGTCGACCATTGGGCGGGCCGTCGCCGAACGCCTCGGTCTCGAGTACCTCGACACCGGCGCCATGTACCGCGCCGTGGCCTTCGCCTGCATCGGTCGGGGGATCGATCCTGCCGACGCCGACACCGTTGCCGCCCTGGCGCCGACGCTCACGATCGTGGTCGCCGGGCAAGTGACCGTCGACGGCGAGGATGCCACGACAGCCATTCGTGGACCCGAGGTCAGCCGAGCGGTGACGGCCGTGGCATCGAATCCCGCCGTGCGGGCTGAGCTCGTGCGCCGCCAACAGCAGTGGGCCCACGAACGGGGCGGGGGAGTGCTCGAGGGCCGCGACATCGGCACCGTCGTGTTCCCTGACGCCGAATTGAAGATCTATCTGACGGCCGACGAGAACGAGCGACTCCGACGGCGCACCATGGAGTCCGGCGAGGAAGTGGCGCGCGATCTCGTCCGCCGCGATGCCGCCGACGCAGGACGCGCCGTCTCTCCGATGGCGGCGGCCGACGATGCGCTCGTCATCGATACGACCGGTCGCTCGATCGAGGACATCGTGGAGGAAGTCGTGGACAAGCTGTGAAGGCATTGCTGAAGCGCTTCTTGCTGTGGTTCCTCTACCCGCTGGTCCGCAACGTGTGCGTTGGCTTCAGCCGCGTGTTCTGGCGTTTGAGCGTCGATGGCAAGGAACACGTGCCCACCGACGGTCCGTTCATCCTCGCCCCGGTGCACCGCTCCAACGTCGACAGTCCGATCGTCTCGGCGTGCTCGCCGAGACGTATGCGGTTCCTCGGCAAGCAGGAGATGTGGAAATTCAAGGCGTCTGCCATCTTCTTCAACGGCATGGATGGGATCCCGGTCAACCGCGGGACGCCTGACCGTGACGCCCTCCGCCGTTGTATCGAGGCGCTGGAGAAGGGCCAGCCCCTCGTGGTGTTCCCGGAAGGCAGCCGTCGCTCGGGCCCGGTGGTCGACGAACTCTTCGAAGGCGTTGCCTACATCGCCACCAAAGCGGGCGTCCCGATCGTCCCGGTCGGGATCGGCGGATCGGAGCCGGCCATGCCCAAGGGGGCGAAGTTCCTCAAGCCCGTG
>JBKJLN010000227.1:0-8728 GCA_046596935.1 Acidimicrobiales bacterium | reverse complement strand
GGTCGTGGTCGACGTCTCCGACGCCGGCTTCGATGCCGGGGCCGGCGCTGGATCCGACCGATCGTCGACCGTCGCCCCGACCGACCCGCCGACCGGGCCGATGGGCGCCTGGTTGGGTACTCCCGGAGGGGGCAACGGAAGGGGAACGAGAGCGCCAGGTAGGCCGGGCGTGGGAGCGGCCCGTGGGGCTGGCGTGAGCAGAGGGAGGTCGGGGGCGTTGCTGCCCGCCCGGGCCCGCCCACCCCGCCAGAAACTGGTCTCGGCCAAGGCTCCCGGCCAGTCGAACGAGAAGTGGATGTGGTCGCGGTGAGGACTCACGCCGACGTAGGGACGCCAGCCCTCGGCGGCCCGGAACGCCGACCAGATCTGGCGATCCCAGATGACATACATCAGCCCGAGTCGCCGCGCGATGGCGTAGGGCTCGCCGGCCTCATCGGGGCCGAGCAGCCAGGCAAGTTGCGTCTGGGCGGCGGCCAATTCCGTCGGGTCGTCGGCCGAGACGCCCCAATCGAAGGCCCGACCCTCCTTGTGCTCCGACACTCCTTCGGCCTCGCAGGCCCGCCCGATGCCGAGGTTGCGGCTTCCCGGGAAGGTATCGAGGAGAAGGTCCCGGAAGCCGAGGACGCCGACCTTGGCCGTCGGATCGCACGTCGTCTGGGGGTTGTCGCCGGCCAGCGGCTCGAGCGGGGTGGCGCCCCATTCGGCGGCCGGGGGCAATGCCAATGGTCCGGCGTCCGAGGCCTCCGCCGGTGTGGCGCCCTCGGCGGTCGCCTCGCCGGCCAGGAGCGGCTGGTCGATCTCGCCGGCGAGGGCGGGCACGGCTGCAAGTCGCCATCTCGAGCCGTCCCACGCGGCCTCGAACCCGACGAAGGCATACGTCGACGTGCGGCAGACGACGACGCCGTTCACCCGATCGGTGGCGTCGGTCGGCACCGGCCCGAGGGGGCCGACGTAGGCCCCGACCTGGTAGTCGCCGACCGGAGGAACCCACGAGATCTCGACGTCACCAGGGGCGCACTCGCCCGGCTCGACCAGGGCGTTGCCCGACCGCAACCAGGAGCCGAGCTGGCCCGGGCCGACGGGGAGCCCCCCGGCCGCTCGCACCATGGCGCGTGCCGACGACTCGACGCCGCCCCGTCCGGGTTCGGGACTGCCCAGAAACACCGAGGCGCTGGAGAGCAGGTCATCGCCGGTTGCGGCAATCGAAGCCCGGGAGCGGCTCGTCGAGGCAAGAAAGGCCGATGCACCGGGAGGGTTGGCGGCAACCAGACCGAAGGCCACGAGGCCGGCGATGAACCGCGGCAACAGGCGTCGAACTCGGCGCTCGTGGCGATCCCCGAGGGTCCGGACGGCGTACAGCACGCGTTGCATCGCTGCACACGTTCCCGGACGGCGCCGGGAATTCCTCCATTCGCCCGGCCTCAATTCGAGAATGACCCGAAAGAACTAGTCACTCTTCCGGAAGGGTCGGATCGACCAGCGCCACCGATAGGTGCCGGGTCCGACGAGGTACCGGGGGAGCGTGTCAGGCCCGCAACTGGCGGTGCCCAACCCTCGGTGGGCGACATCGATGTGCACGGTGGTCTCGGCCCGGGCCACGAGCTCGACGTCATGGGTGGCGGCCGCCAAGTCGGCGGCGGTGAAGGAGCTGGCCGACACATGGAGGGGTCGGTCGAATCGCAACTCGAGCCCGAAACCGTCTTCGCCGAACAGTCGGAGTTCGCGCACGTCCTCGTGGCCGCCGTGCTCCTGGGGCCGCACGTACGGGACGTACTCCTCGGCGACCGTGCTCGCCCACCGCTGGATCGGCGCCGCCAGCTTGCGGTCGGGGTACGTCTCGACCGGGCCGCGCCCGTACCACTCCAGTCGTTCGAGACCGGCGGCAACGGTGAGCACCGAGCCCACGCGTGGAAGGTCGTCGAGGTCCTCGGGAATGACCGCCTCCTCGTCGATGACGAACCCGCCGGCACCATCCGTGCGAATGGTGTGGCGGTGGATGACGCCCCGCTCATGCACTCGCTCGACCGTGCGCGCCCCATCCTCGGCGTCGAACTCATCCGTGGAGACGACCGCAAGATCGGACAGGCCCCATGCGTTCCACCGGAAGGCGGGCGTCGAAGCCGAGGGGAGCCCAGCGTGCACCCGGTCGTTGTCGACCGGCGCTCGCCAGAGCGACAACCGTGGCCCGCCGACGAGACCGGCAAGAGCAGCGAGGTTGGTCTCTGCCGCCGCCTCGACGGGTGCGGTGGACGCCGGCGCCGATCCGCCGACGTCGAGTTGGATGAAACCGATCTCGAACCCGGCCGGGGCCCACGACTCGTCGTCCGCGAGGGTGACGTGGAAGAGGAGGCTGACGGCGCCGCCACCGCCGCCGAGCGAATCCAAGAAGGGAAGGTCGAGACGAGCCCGTTCCCCTGGACCTGCGGCCGGTAGCGCCACCTCGTGCGAGGCCACCACGGCGCCGTCGTCGAGGACATCGCAGACCACGGCGAACCAGTCGAGTGAGCGGAAGTTCTGTCGGTTCTCGACCTCGACCTCGGCCTGGCCACCGGGCGTCGACATCAACCGCATCCGGAGTGGAAGGGCGAGTTGGCGATGCTCGTACAGCGCGGGCTTGGGGGTCCGGTCGGGCCAGACGACGCCGTCGATGCAGAAGTTGCCGTCGTTGGGTTCGTCGCCGAAGTCGCCGCCGTAGGCCGAGCGCACCGTGCCGTCGTCGAGGACTTGGCGGAGCCCATGGTCCCACCACTCCCAGATGAACCCGCCCTGCAAGCCGTGGTGGGTTTCGATGGCCTCCCAATAGTCGGCCAGCGAGCCGTTGGAGTTCCCCATGGCGTGGGAGTACTCACACATGATCAGCGGACGTGGGTCACCCGCCCGGGGGTTGTCGGCCCAGGCCACGATGGCGTCGATCGTCGGGTACATCGGACACACGAGGTCGGTGACCGACTCGCCGCGATCCCACCCGAACATCACCGCGCCCTCGTAGTGCAGCGGACGGGAGGGGTCGTAGGTTCGGATCCAGGCGGCCGCAGCCTCGTGGTTGGCTCCGTGGCCCGATTCGTTGCCGAGCGACCAGGCGATCACGCAGGCGTGGTTCTTGTCGCGCCGCACCATGCGGGAGGCGCGGTCGACCCACGCCGACAGATATCGCGGGTCGTTGCAGAGGGTGAACATGTTGGCGTGGGTCTCGACATTGGCTTCGTCGATGACATAGAGCCCGTACTCGTCGCACAGGTCGAGCAGCCGGGGATCGTTCGGGTAATGGGCGGTGCGTACGGCGTTGCATCCGAAGCGCTTCATCAGGATCACGTCGGCCCGGAGGTCGTCCTCGCTCACGACGCGCCCGGTATCCGGATGGAAGTCGTGCCGGTTTACGCCGCGGATCAGAACGGGCCGCCCATTGATCCGCAGTTCCCGCTCGGCGATCTCGACGCGGCGGAAGCCGATGCGCTGGCTGACGACCTCGGCGACCGACCCGTTCGGACGAATGAGCGAGACGACGAGGCGATACAGGTTCGGTTGTTCGCTCGACCACGCATCGATCGCCGGAACCTGCGCTCGCGCCCTCATGACGTTGCCGGTGAAGCCGAACCCGCGATCTTCGACGACGGGCACGGGCCCACCGAGCGGAGCTGATGTCGCTCTCGGCGTCCCGTCGATGGTCTCGACGACCGCCTCGACCGACCAGGCGGCGGGAATGTCGCCGCCGACCTGCACGCGCAGCTCGAGGCTCCCGGTGGTTCCATCGTCCGCCAGGCCCGCACTCGCTTTCACGTCGGCGATGTGCACTGAAGCCCGTGACCAGACGAAGACCTCTCGCGCCAGGCCTGCGTGCCACCAGTGATCTTGGTCCTCGAGGTAGGTGGCGTCGCTCCATTGCACGACGACCAGCGTGAGGAGGTTGACGGCGCCCGGCTTCACAAACGCCGTGACGTCGAACTCGGCCGACAGGCGCGAATCCTTGGAGATGCCGACGAACGTGCCGTTGACCAGCACGGCGACGACGCTCTCGGCCGATCCGATGTGGAGAATCGTCCGCCGGCCACTCCATTCCCCGGGGACCTCGAAGCGGGTGCGGTAACAACCGGTCGGGTTCTCGTCGGGAACGCTCGGTGCCGTGCCGGCGAAGGGCATCTGCACGTTCGTGTACTGCGGTCGCCCGTGTCCCTGCATGGTCCAGCAGCCGGGCACCTCGATCTCGTCCCAGGACGAATCGTCGAGGTCGTCATCGCCGATCGACAGAGGAAGTACTGCGGGCGAGGGCAGAAGGAGGAACCGCCACTGGCCGTCGAGGGTCATGAACCACGGCGATGCCGACCGATCGCCGACGCGGGCGGCGGCCACATCGGGGAACGGAAGGAGTGGGCTGGCTGTCGGCAGCCGGTTGAGCGAGGTGAGTTCAGGGGCTTCCCAGAAGCGGAGCGCGGCGAGGTCGAACGGCATCGAAGAGTCTTGCGACCGGGTCAGTCCCGCGTGAGGGCGTCGATGACATCGGGGCCGACGTCGAGCACGCCGGTGCCAGGGAGCCGACGCACGAGTTCTCGCCAGCGGTCGTCGACCCTGTAGATCGGTTCGAGCACCGCCCTCGCTCCGTCGAGGTCGCCGGCGTTGGCCAGCCGCAGCGCATGCCAGAACGGCAACTCGGGGTTGCCGCCGAGAACCGGATCGTCCCATCGAGCCGATCGGTAGGCGTCGTGCATGGCAACGAGGCGTCGGAGCTCGGCCAGGGGCTCGGGAGAATCCTCCACCCGAAGATCGAAGTGGCGTTCCCAACTCGGTGTATCGGTGTCGCCGCTGACCACGACGATCGCCGCGGACTGGCGGCCGCGAATGTCACCGCCGGCCTCCTCAGCGGCGTCGAGCGCGGCAAGAAGTCGCCAGACGAGCCCGCCGTCGGTGGATGCCAGTGCCTGGGCCATCGCCTCGGGCACGCCGTCCCCGTCCATCATGTTGGCCTGGACCGACCAGGCATCGCCGCTGAGGTGCCCAGCATGGGCGATGCACCGATCGCCCGTGTGGGCGGCCACCGCTCCGCTCCCGTCGACCGCCGCCACCTGGCGGATGCTGCTGTGCTCGTCGGCCATCACCAGCTGCCGCATCGCCTCCTGCACCGGACGCCCCTCAGCCAGGAGGTCGAGCATCTTCGGTCCGTAGCCGACGTCGACCATGGCCTGCGTGGCCACGGCACCGATCCCTGGACGCGCCCACGGAACGGCCGAGCCGACGCCGAGAAAGTGCGATTGGACGGCGACGCCGAGGGCGCCGGTTTCCGAGTCGCGGGCGACGACCGAGTACGTCAATTACGTGCCGCTGGGCTGAGCGTCGACCTTGTCGACGGTGCAACTTCCGGTGTTGGCCAGATCCCGGCCGGGGGTGCCCGTGGCGGTGAACTCGGCCGACTTGCCGGCAGCCAGACGGTCGACCTTGGCCTGGGCGGTTGCGACCGAGACGCCCTTGCTGTCCTTGAACACGATGCCGACGACGTAGTTGAAGGCGGCCGACGATTGGTTGGTGACCGTCGCCGTGTAGGTGATCGAGTTGTTGGCGTTCTGCACGCAACTCTTGGGCTCGATGCCGTACTTCACGACCGCTGCCGGTGCCACGGTGGTGGTCGGTGCTGTGGTCGTCGCCTTGGCCGTGGTCGTCGTCGTCGGTGCTGCAGTCGTGGACGTTGCCTTGGCCGCCGTCGTCGAGGACGCCGCCGGGGTACTGGTCGAGGCTGCCGGCACCGCCGTCGTCGAAGAGACTGAGCCCTCGGTCGTCGAGGTGGAGTCCGAGGCCAGCGTCGTGTCGCCGTCCTTCTTCTTGTCACCCGTCAGACCGAAGATCGCCAGGACGATGACGACGAGCACGGCGAGCACGATGGCGCCGAGGATGAAGCGACGATCGGCGGGCGTGTCCTCATAGCTGTCGTCGTCATGGCCGCTGCCCTTGCCGCCACCACTGGGCGCCGTGCTGCTGGCCTTCTTCACGGGAGCGGGGGTTTTCTTGGTGGGCGAGCCGGGAGTGGGGGCCACCGATTTCTTGGTGACGCCGGCCGCCGCCGCGCCTGCTCCGGCAGCCGCGGCCGGGACCAACGGAGCCTGACGCTTCTGCGGTTGCGGACGCCCCTTCTTGCCCTTTTTCCCGCCGGCGCGCTTCTGGGCATTGCCCGCCTTGGCGGGAGTCGTCGCCGGGCCCTTGGAGGCGCCGGCCCCAGCGCCGGCCGTGGCCGCCGTCTTGGCCGGCGTAGGAGCTGCCTTTGCAGGTGTCGGAGCGGCCTCGATGGGCGCAGCTGCCTTCGCCGGGGCGTCGGTGATCGCGGGCATTGCTTGCGTCGGCTCGTCAGCGGTGCTGGACGGGGCGACGACGGCGAGGGCCGCCGCCTCCATGGCCGCGCTGACCTCGTCCTGATCCTCGTCGGAGAGATCGTCGACGGGCACGACTCGTGGCTCGCCACCATCGCTGGGCATCAACAGGGCCTCGTGGGCGCCGAGGGCGAAGCGGTCGCCGCTCTCGCCGGTCGGGAGCACCGTGACCTCGCCGTTGAAGGCGACCACGACACGGCGGCCGCTCTCCTCGGCCAGGGCGACGAAGTCCGACGCCCGGGTGGCCTCGACCGAGAGGTCGCCGGCGACCTGGAACGTGAGTTCCCTGGCCCCGGCGGGTACGGCCTCGGTGTGGGTGGCACCTCCGGCGCGCTGCGCCGTGAGTACCGGTTCGCCGCCGGAACCACGCAGTAATGAGACCAAGCGGGCCGGGCGGGCGTCGACCCGGAGGTTCGACCCGTCCAACGTGACGTTCACCGATTCGCCGGTTCCCTCAGGCATGGCCCACAAACTGCCACACCGGCGGCCTCTCAGGCGGCCTCGGCATCTCGTTTCGGAGTATGGGCGTCGGCCGACGACAATGGTGCGTGCTCCAGGCCCGCTCACTCAGCGTGGAAATCGGTGGCCGCCTGACCCTGGTCGAGGCGTCGTTCACCGTGCGCGCCGGTGACAAGGTCGGCTTGGTGGGCCGCAACGGCGCCGGCAAGACGTCGATGCTCAAAGTCATCGCCGGGGAGGCCCCGCCCCACGGCGGCACGGTGATGCACCAAGGCGACTTCGGCTACCTCCTCCAAGAAGCCCGACCGCGCGGATCGGGCATCGAGTCGACGGCGTTGTCCCACATCCTCTCGGGCCGGGGCTTCGACGAGCAGGCGCAGCGCATCGAGAAGCTTCGGCTCCGCCTCGAGGAGGATCCGTCCGAGCGGAACGTGGCCCGCTATTCCAAGGCGGAGGAGGAGTACCAAGCCAACGGTGGATACGGCGCCGAGTCGGACGTGCGTCGGATCTGCGCCGGGCTCGGGCTCACGCCGAGTCGGGTCGACCTCCCCGTCGACGTGCTCTCCGGCGGCGAGCGTCGGCGCGTGGAGTTGGCCCGGATCCTCTTCGCCGGCAGCGACGTCCTCCTTCTCGACGAGCCCACGAACCACCTCGACACCGACGCCAAGACTTGGCTGATGGGCTTCCTCCGCACCTATCGCGGTGCACTGCTCGTCGTGAGCCACGACCTCGACCTGCTCGACGAGGCCATCACCCGCGTGCTCCACCTCGACGAGGGTCAGCTCGTCGAGTACAAGGGCACGTACTCCAAGTACATCGAGAGTCGGGCGAAGGATGAGGAGCGTCTGGCGCGTCTCGCCGTTCGCCAGGGCGCCGAGATCAAGCGGCTGGCCGACCTCGCCGACTCGATGCGCCACTCGACGTCGAAGCGGGCGCGCATCGCCAAGAGCCTCGACAAGCGGGTCGAACGCCTGGAGACAGTGGCCGTCACCGGCCCGACCAGACAGCGAACGTTGAACCTTCGGCTTCCCGACCCCCCGCATTCGGGTCGTGTCGTGATCGAAGTGGAGGGGTTGGCCAAGGGCTACGGAGGACCGCCGGTGTTCACCGATGTCGACTTCGCCCTCGAGAAGGGCGAGCGCATCCTCGTCATGGGGCTCAACGGGGCCGGCAAGACGTCGCTGCTGCGCATCCTCGCCCGCCAGACCGAACCCGACGCCGGCCAGATCACCTTCGGCATCGGGGTCTCCGCCGGCTACTACGCCCAAGAGCACGAGGGCATCTCCGCCGGGAAGTCGGTGCTCGACCACATGCGGGAGATGGCCACGATCGAGGACGAGAGGTTGCGATCCCTCATCGGCATGTTCGGCCTGGTGGGCGACAAGGCGTTCCAGGACGCGTCGACGCTGTCGGGGGGCGAGAAGACGAGGCTCTCGCTGGCGCAACTCGTCGCCGGTCGCCACAACCTCCTGCTCCTCGACGAACCGACGAACAACCTCGATCCCCCGTCGCGCACGGCCATTGCCCACGCCCTTGCCGGCTGGGGTGGCGCCATGGTGATCGTCAGCCACGACCCCGAGTTCGTGATCGAACTCGCACCCCAGCGGGTGCTCCTCATGCCGGAAGGGACCCTTGATTACTGGGACGACGCCCTTCTGGATCTCGTCTCCATGGCGTGAACATGGCCTCGCTCTGCGGCGCCGCCCTCCGGGCCGATGCCTTGCCGCTCGGCTGGTGCTCGTCGCTGGCGCTTCCCTCGCACCGGTGTGCGCGTTGCTCGCTGGTGCCCTCGACGGCGGCCGCTACCGTGGGCGGTCGATGAAGGCGCTGCGCAGCTTCACTGTCCGCCCGCAACTGCCGGAGTCGCTGGCTCCCCTGCACGAGTTGGCCATGAACCTCCGCTGGTCGTGGGACGACCG
>JBKJLN010000285.1:0-10693 GCA_046596935.1 Acidimicrobiales bacterium | reverse complement strand
TTGTCGGCCTCGGTCAGGGGGGGTTGAACGATGCTCCGGGGCCAGAGTCGCCGAGCCCACACGACGTTCGCTTCGGCCGTGTAGAGCGCGAGCTGCGCGCCGAGAAAGAGCCAGGAGACGAGCCCGAGGACCGAGGCGAAATAGCCGTAGACCTGGGAGGCGTGCCGCAACTGATGGCTCACCAGGTAGGCGCCGAGCACCTGGAGCACCGACCAGAGCAGCCCGCCGATGATGGCCCCGGGGAGCAGCATCCTCGTGCCCACCGACCGTACCGTCAGTACCCGGAACGCCAGGACGAAGATCCCGACGTTGAGGGCCGTGGAAAGCGCCACGCCCGACACCTTCAACGGAAGGCCCGTCCCGTAGGTCGAGAGCGAGGAGATGAGGGTCGTCGCCACGAGGCCGAGGCCGAGCACGCCGAGGAGGGCGAGACCGCGAAGGGTGCGAGTGACGAATGGGGGCCGGTCGACTCCCGGCACATTCCAGATCTCGGCCATGGCCAGCTGCCCCGCCTGGGTGACGCCGAGCGACCCCCATACGAGCCCGATCAGACCGACGCCGAGGGCGAGCCCGTTGCCTCGAAGGGGGTGGATCGACTGGCCCAGCTGCTGGCCGACGATCGGGAACTCACGGAGGGCCGACCGCAGGACGAGCTCGCGCAGCGGGCTGTTCCGGTCCATGGCGAAGCCGATGATCGTCGTGAGGAGCAGGAGGAGCGGGAACACGGCGAGGAAGGCGTAGTAGGCGACGAGCGCGGCCAAGGCCCCAGCCCGATCGTCTCCGAACTTCTTGACCACCCCGAAGCCGATGGCCAGGGGGCGGTGCGACTGTTGAAAGGCGTCGACGCGGCGGACGGCCCGCTCGACGATGTTCACGGTCGCCACAGGTCGTCATGTTGGCCGACTTCCCGGCCATCGGTAGGTCGGAGTCGCGTCAGGCCGGGAACACGTCGATCTCGGTCGCCTTGAGTGAAGCCCACGCGCGAGCTCCGGGGTGGAGATCGAGGGCAACGTAGGAGGCGGCGGTGATCTCAGCGACCAGCGCTTGTCCGGAGGCGAGCAACTGCAGCCTGGCCACGCCGCCGCGGATGTCGCTCTCCTCGACCGTCGCCTCCCAGACGTTGCGCGCGCTCCCTGCCGGTCGCTGCGGATGGAGCTCGATGGCGCGGGGGTGAATGGCGGCGAACACCGGACCCGCGCAGGGACTGGTGGTGATGAGCTGCATTCGGTCGCTCACGCGCACGGTCCCGTCGGTGCAGCTGCCGCGAAGGAGGTTGAGGCCGGCGACGTCGGCCGCGAACGACGAACGCGGCCGGGCGGTGACGTCGAGGGAGCTTCCCTCCTGCACGCCCCGGCCGTCTTCCAGAATCAGTATCCGCTCGGCCAAGACCATCGCATCGATTGGATCGTGGGTGACGACGACCGCCATCCCCCGATAGTCGTCGAGGTGGGCTCGGAGATCGCGCCGGACGCTGCGCCGCGTGGTCACGTCGAGCGCCGCCAACGGCTCATCGAGGAGGAGCACCCGTGGGTCGGGGGCAAGCGCGCGAGCCAGGGCGACGCGCTGCTGTTGTCCGCCGGACAGCTCGTGCGGCCGGCGTCGCTCGAGTCCATCGAGCCCGACGCGAGCAAGCCAGTCGATGGCAACGCGCCGCGCCTCGGGTCGGGCGGATCCCCGCTGCTTGAGCCCGTACGCGACGTTGTCGAGGGCCGAGAGGTGGGGGAAGAGCAGGTAGTCCTGGAAGACGTATCCGACCGAGCGGGCTTCTGGCGGGCGCCGCGCTCCGTGCGCCGGGTTCTCCCACAACTCGTCGTCGACAATCACGGAACCGCTCGTCAGGGGCACCAGGCCGGCGATGGCGCGCAGCAACGTCGTCTTGCCGGCGCCGTTCGGTCCGAGGACGGCCAGGGTGTGACCAGGAGCAACGTTGAAGGTGACATCCATCTGCACCGTGCCGACCGGAAGTTGAATGTTCGCACCCAGGCCGGTCATCGGTTCGCTCCCAGCCAGCGGTCGTGGAAGGCGACGAGCACGACGACGGACACTGCGAGCAGCACGACGCTGAGGACGATGGCGCCATCGGGGTTCGTGTCGAGCGCGAGGTACACCTTGAGCGGGATGGTCTGTGTGATCCCTTCGACGTTGGCGGCAAAGGTCACGGTGGCACCGAACTCGCCGAGTGCCCGGGCCCAACTGAGAGCGGCGCCGGCGAGGAGGCTCGGCCGGACGAGCGGCACCGTCACCGTTCGGAACACCGTCGATGGTGACGCGCCCAGTGTCGCGGCGGCATCCTCGAGCCGCCGGTCGACCGAGAGAAGGGCCGCCTCCAAGGTGACGATGAAGAACGGCATGGCGACGAACGTCTCGGCCAGGATGACGCCGGGTGTGGTGAAGGCGAGTCGGATCCCGAACCAGTCGAACAAGTAGCGGCCGACGAGCCCCAGTCGCCCGAAGGCCAGGAGCAATGCGACGCCACCGACGACTGGAGGGAGAACCATTGGGAGGGTCAGGAGCGAACGCACGAACCGCTTGCCGGGAAACGACGTGCGAGCGAGCACCAGCGCGATCGGGGTGCCGAAGAGCACGGACAGGGCCAAGGCACTGAGCGAGCACTCGAGCGACAGCCGCAGCGCGGTCCGCACCGACGGCTGTCCGAGCTCGTGGACGAATCGCGACCAAGGCGCCCGCCACAGCAGCGCGCCGAGGGGCAGGACGAAGATCGACGAGCCGATGACCGCGAGCGACACCACGAAGGCCTTGGCCCACCGCGGGCGATGGGTCACAAGGGCAGGAAGCCGTACTTCGCCAGCACCGACTGCCCGGCTGAGGATTCGACGAAGGCCAGAAACGCCTGCGCAGCAACGGGATTTGGCGCGTTCTTCAATGCCCCCTGCGGGTACTCGGCCACCACGTTGTGCTGCACCGGGATGGTGACGCCGTCGACGTTGTCGTTCGCCCTCACATCGGTGACGTAGACGATGCCGGCGTCGGCCTCGCCCTTCTGCACGCGTCCGATCACGGCGGCGACGTTCGACTCGTCCGACTTGGGTGTGACCTTCACGCCGGCCTTGTCGAGGGCTTGGCGGGCGTAGTAGCCGCACGGGACGTTCGGAGCGCACAGGACCGTCGCAACGTTGGGGCGGGCGAGATCGGCGAGAGAAGCGATGCCCTTTGGGTTGCCTTTGGCGACCACGATCTCGAGCAGGTTCTTGGTGAACACGCGCGACGTGCCCTCGATCAGCCCCGAGCTGACGAGCCGGTCCATGTTGGGCTGGTCGGCCGATGCGAAGAGGTCGGCGGGCGCGCCCTGGGACAGCTGGGTCACGAGGGTGGCCGAACCGGCGAAGTTGAAGTCGGCCTTCGTGCCCGCGTAGCGCTGCTCGAAGAGCTGCCCGATCTCCGTGAACGCACCGGTGAGCGACTGGGCGGCGTAGACGGTCACCGTCCCTTCCACCTTGGGCAGCGGACCGGTGCTCGTCGTCGTGGTTGCCTTCGCCGCAGCCCCGTCGTTGCTGCCGCTCTTGCAGGCGCCGAGGAGAGCGACGATGGCGACGAGCGTGAGCGCAAGTCCCGTCTGCGCTCGGGTTCCCATGGGTGTTCTCCGCTCCCGGCGCCGGATCATCGTGCGCCGGAACCATAGTCAGTGATCGTCTATTGGTGGTCGGGTCGGATGGCCGTCGCCCTCCAGCCGATCGAGAAAGGCCAGGACGGAACGGACGGACTCCTCCCGCCACAGTCGAACCGGATCCTCGACGACGTTGACCTCGGACAAGGACGCCAACCTCTCGAGTAGCAGGACCCGTTGGGCTTGGACGAGTGGCCGACGGTCGACGCCGAGGAGCCGGCAGAGCTCCAGCTTCACCAACAGATCGGAGCGGGCGTCCCGCACGTGTTGGACGGGCGTCTCGAGCCACCGTCGGAGCGTCGATCGGCCAGTGCGCGTGGGGCGGAAGATCGTCCGGTCACCACCGGCGACGCCTGGCTCCTGGCCGACGGTCTCGACCAGATGGCGATCCTGCAGGCTCGACAACGCTCGGTAGGTCAACGGCCGCGACACCGACCAGATCCGTCCGAGATCCCCGCTCGGGGCCAGACGCTTGGCCAGCGCGAACCCGTGCGATGGTTCGATGGCGAGCAGGCCCAGGCAACACAACTCGCCGAGTAACAAGGCGTCCCCTCGGCTGCGCACGCCCCAGGCTCGCACGGCTCTGGCGACGGGAGGATGCGACGCGCCCAGCGGGTCCTTTCCCAGAAGGGAATCCTGTTGTACAACTGTGCGGCCTGACCGCCAGGTTCGATCCGGGCGTTCGTCCGCTCGCGCCAACCCCCTTCCCTCTCGATGCTGAGCCTGCTCCGGCGCAATTCCCAGTTCCGCCGGCTCTTTCTGGCGCACGCCACGTCGCGCGCCGGCGACGCGTTCAACACCGTCGCCCTCGTCGTCCTCGTCTTCCGCCTCACCGGGTCGGGTCTCGGCGTCGCCGTCACGGTGGCGTTCGAGGTTGCGCCGATCGTGCTGCTCGGCCCTCTCGCCGGGCTTATCGCCGATCGCTATCCACGACGACGGGTCATGGTTGGCGCGGATCTGCTCCGCGCCGCACTGGCCGGATTGCTCGTGTTAGCGCACGGCACGGTTGCGATTGCGTACGGAGTGGCGTTCGGGCTCTCGATCGGATCGTTGCTGTTCAACCCGGCGGCCGCGTCGATCGTGCCGCAGGTCGTGGACGACGAGGACCTTGTCGAAGCAAACAGCGCGCTGTGGACCGTTGCCGTCATCGCCCAGATCGTGCTGGCCCCCATCGCCGGCGCCCTCATCGTGTGGGCCGGAGTCGGCCCGGCCTTCGCGCTGAACGCGGCGTCGTATGTCGGCTCGGCGTGGTGGCTGCGGCGCCTCGACGTCGCCAACCGGGCGTCGGCGGCGCGCGGTGGCGGATGGCGGGCGGTCCGCGCCGGGATCGACGCCGTGCGTGGCGACTCTCTTCTCGCCCGCCTCGCCGTCGTTCAGGTGCTGGCGTCGCTGTCAGCGGGCGCCACGAGCGGCCTGCTCGTCGTTCTCGCCGCCGACTGGCTGAAGGTCGGACCCTCAGGTTTCGGCGTGCTCCTGTCTTGCATCGGCGTCGGCGCCGCCGCCGGGCCACTGCTGTTACGCCGTTTCGTCCGGCCGCTCGACAAGCGATGGCTGTTCGGCCCCTACGCCATCCGTGGCGTGGTCGACCTCGTGCTCGCCGGGGTGAGCTCGCCACTCGCAGCTGGTCCCGCACTCGGCCTGTACGGGGTCAGCACTTCGACCGGAATGATCACGTACCAGACGACATTGCAACGCTCGGTGCCCGCCGATGTGCGTGGCCGCGCGTTTGCGTTCTACGACGTCCTCTGGAACGCCGCGCGGCTCGTCTCCCTCGGGCTGGGTGGGGTGCTCGCCGATGCCCTCTCGATCCGCGTCGTCTACGTGCTCGGCGGAGTCCTGCTGCTGGCGGCCGCGGCCGTTGGACTCGGCGCGCCGATCACCGGAAGCAAGCACCCACCCCAGGTGGGGTAGAGTTTGGGGGGTGAGCCTGGACACCCCAGAAACCCCAGAGCCGGAGCTCACGAGACCGGAGCGGCGGGCCGAACGTGTGCGTCTTCGCGCAGTTCGCCGTGCACGGCGAACCGCTTGGATGAAGGAGGCGAACGGGCGCAAGAACCGGGCCAAGGGCAAGCAACGCAAGAAGGACAAGAAAAAGTGAACGACTCGGCCTGCGGTGTGCCTCGGGTCGTCGACTTCGTCGTCGCCAAACGGAACCTGCCGCTGACGTGGCGGTCCTACGGCCATTGGTGGCTCGAGGTGGACGACGCGGAGAGCTACGGGTGGTGGCCGCGGGTCTGCCCGGCGGGTCTCAAGGATCTCGTGCTCGGCACAACCGGCGTACTCAACGGCGTCGGCTCGTCGCCGGATGGGTCGCCGACCCGCGATCCCAATCACGGGGTCCTCGCCGACTATGCCTTCTCGCCCGTGCTGGTCGACGACTGCTCTGACGACGAACTCAGACTCCGAATTCGCGCCTTCGCGGCCACCTTCTCCGGCGGGTGGAAGTGGTCAACCCGCCCGACGATGAACTGTCGATTGTTCCAACTGGCGATGTTCGATGCGGTCGGCTTGGTCGACGGCACCGGGAATTACCGATCCCGCGGAAACGGTTGTCCTGCGCTGGCGCCCGTTCGACGCAATCTCAGCCGTGCGACCGGCCGGCGCCGGTGGCCGCGGAACCTGCCGGCCCCCGGGACTCGAGTCGCGGCGATCGACGGCATACCGATCTCCCCGCCGGATCAACAGCCGTTATCGTTGCGAGCGTCGTGAAGAAGGCGCTCATCATCGTGTTGGTCGTGTTGATTGCGGCCACCGGACTGCCCATCCTCATGGGCGCCCCGAGCATGGCTGCGTGCCATGACTGCGGACCAGCCGTCCTCGTGAGCACCTGTGCCTTCGCCATCGTCGCCGCTGGTGTCGCTTTTCTGCTGTTGTTACTCGCGCGGAGGTTCCGCATTCGGCCCGCCTCGACGCGTTTGTTGCTCCACACCCACCTCCTCGAACGACCTCCCCGCCTGGCCTGAGCGCGCCTCGGCGCGCCCCGGGAACAAGCGCGTACGCGCCGTTCCGATCACGCCAGGAAGGCGTCGGCCACCGCGGCTGCGTCTCTACGTTCGAGGAGTCGATTATCGATGCATCTGTTTCTTGTTGTGCTGCAGGACGCCGCCCGCGCCAACGGAGTACGGCGGTGAGTCTCTGGGCCGTTCTTCTCACCGGCCTGTTCGCAGGTGGGGCCTCGTGCGCCGCCGTGCAGGGCGGACTGCTCGCCGGGACGTTGGCGAGACGTCGAGAGGCCCCGGCGAAGGCTCCGACCCGCTCGGCGCGGTCGCGTGGCAGTGCCACGAAGACGGCTGACCCGCCGGCCCGCCTCGAGGACGCGGTCCCGGTTGGGTCGTTCCTGGTGGGCAAGCTCGCCTCCCATGTCGTGTTGGGGGCGGCACTCGGCTTGGTCGGTGATGCGGTGCAGATCGGACCGCGAGTGCGAGCCGGCACCCAGATCTTCGCCGGTGTGGTGATGGTCCTCCTCGCCCTCGACCTCCTCGGGGTCCGCGCCGTGCGGGGCTTGGTCCCGGCCCCACCCAAGGGGTGGTCCCGCTTGGTGCGTCGAAGTGGCCGGTTGGGCGGATCCCTCGGTCCCGCGCTGCTGGGCGTGGCGACGGTGCTCATCCCCTGCGGTGTGACGCTCAGCATGATGTTCCTCGCCATCGCCTCGGGCTCGCCGCTGGCGGGCGCGGCGATCATGGCCACGTTCGTCGTCGGCACCGCGCCGCTCTTTGCAGTGATCGGCTATGCCGCCCGTCGGACGACTTCACACCTTCGTGGTCGGCTCGGACTCCTGTCGGGTGTCGCTGTCATGGTGGCCGGGCTGTTGGCCATCAATGCCGGGCTCGTGCTCAGTGGGTCGTCCTTCACCTTCACCGGGGCATGGCGAAGCATCAGTGGTGGCACGGAGGCGTCAGCAGTCGCGGCACCCCCGGTGGCGGGCGACGGCATCCAGCGGATCGTCATCGAAGCCCACGACACCGGCTACTCCCCCGCAGCGGTCACCGCCGACAGCGGTGTGCCAATCGAGTTGACGTTTCGTACCAACAACACCCGGGGCTGCACCCGTTTCGTCGTGTTGAGTTCGCTCGGCGTCGAAAAGGCACTACCACTGACCGGAGACACTCGCATCGATGTCGGAGAGCTCGAGCCCGGCACGTACCGCTATACCTGCGGGATGGGCATGTACTTCGGCTCGATCAAGGTCGTCTGATGGGCGACGTCGAGACCCTGACGTTCGCTGTCACCGGCATGCATTGCGCCAGCTGCGGCATGCTCGTCGACGAGACCCTCGAAGACCTCGGTGGCGTCGAACGCTCCGACACCGACAGCCGCCGAGGACGGGCGACCGTTCGCGTCGACGTGACCTCCACCTCGGTGGCCGATATCACGGCCGCCATCGCCGAGGCCGGCTACACGGCCGTCCTGCTCGAGGACGGGTAGCGGCGTGCAAGCGCTGATGCTGCCATCGGTCGTTCTCGAAGAAAAGGATCCACGAGGTGGCTGACCGACCTCGTGCGGGCCAACGCCGACCGCCGGCGAAGAAGTCTCGATCTCTATCCAAGCGTTGGGTGTGGATCGTCACTCCTGCCGTGGTCGCCGTCGTCGTCATCGCCCTTGCGCTACGTCCGACACGCGAGCCCGGCGAGCAGCCCGGCGCGAGCGCAGTTTCACGCGGTGTCACCGGTGGCGACTTCCACTCGCTCGTCGCCGATCCGACGATGCCGGGCGTGCTCTTTGTCGGGGGCCACGAGTCGGTGTCGCGATCGGAGGACTCGGGCAAGAGCTGGTCGCGAGTCGATGCTCTCGACGGGGCCGACGCGATGGGGTGGGCGATCACCGCCGACGCCGTGTACGTCACCGGCCATCCGGGCATCAACCGTTCCACCAACGGCGGTGCATCGTTCAACACATCCAACGAGGGCCTGCCCGACACCGACGTTCACGCGTTCGGGTCGTCGCCTTCCACCCTGTACGCCGCTGGTCCCGCGCTCGGCGTCTCCGCGTCGACCGACGGGGGCAAGACGTGGCAACCCCGCACGCAGAACGCCGGACAGTCCTTCTTCGGCCGCATTCTGGTTGACCCCATTGACGATCAACGGCTGGTCGCCGCCGACGCTCGCAACGGCGCTGCGGCCAGCGATGACGGTGGGCGCACGTGGCGACGACTTGGTGGGCCGCCGTCAGCGGTGTGGGTCAGTCGAAGCGGGAACACGCTCTACGCCTCCGGCCAGCAAGCCGCCAAGACCACCGACGGCGGGGCCACGTGGACCGACCTGAAGCTTCCCGCCGGCGCCAGCCTCGTCGAGGCCGACCCCAACGACCCCCAACTTCTCTACGCCGGCGTCCATCGTGGCGACGCCGTCGAAGTGTGGCTGAGCCGGAATGGCGGAGGACGATGGACCCGGGCTTGACCGTCGACTCTGGCGTGACCGTCTTGGTGCCGACGCGCCAGCACCTCGCGGTCGTCTGGTTGGCCATTGCGGCTCTTCTCGGGGCGCTCCTGGGATTGGCCGAGTTCGCCCGTCCGGGTCTCGATGATGCCGACCCGGCTCGGCAGCGACCCGGGTTCCTCGACGCCGGTTCACTCCCGCAGCCCGCCCCGACGGTCGCCGCGGATCGGCCCCGACCTCGGCATCGATTGGTGGTGTTCTTCGTCCGAAGCGGTGACGTCGACTCCGTGTGCACATCGATCTCGGCCGACCATCTCGTCCGACGCGCCGACCTGGTCATGGCCGTGGCCGGCGCTGGGCGCTGCGACGCGGTCACGACCGTGGCCGACCCGCAATCGCAGTTCGCCCGGGCGTACGGGCTCTCCGAACCCCGGTCTGGAGAAACGCCGGTCGGATACGCCGTCGTTGATCGCGAGAGCCAGATCCGCTACCGAACTCTCGACCCGGCGGTGAGGGACAACATGACGGAGATCGACACCGTCCTCCGGGCAATCCCATGACCACCGCCACCGCCAACTCGACCCTGTCACTTCGCGTCTGTCTGTGGTGCGTGGGCGCCGTCACGGTGGAGATCGCGCTCTATCTCTCGTACCAGGGCCATGACGCCCGCTTTCACTGGTTCACGCACTTCTTCGTCGGAGCGTCGACGGCGCTGATCGTCATGACCGTCGTGATCCTCCGGACGCATCGGCCAGTTCCCTATCCCCTGGTGTGGCCCTTGATCGGCCACGTCTACGCCATGACCCCCGACCTGCTCTTCGCCGCCGGCAAGGTCCACGAGCGGTGGATGGACATCTTCCTCGGCCACGTCAGCTCCCACTTCATGCCGGGCCGCAATCTCACGTGGTACGGCGTCTTTCTGGTGTGCCTCGCGGTGTATCTGTTCGCCGTCGACCGGACCAGAACACCATGACGAGTCGACTCCACGTCGCCGAGTGGGGACACGGACCGGACGTCGTGTTCCTGCACGGCCTGGGCGCGTCCTCGCGGTATTGGGAGCCACTCGCCGAAGCCGGCGGTGAATACCACGGCGTGGCCCCCGATCTTCTCGGCTTCGGTCGCTCGCCGAGTCCGTCCGACGCCGCCTATGACGTCGCCTCCCACCTCGAGGCACTCGAGTCGATCCTTCCGCCACGAGCATTCGTCGTCGGACACTCGATGGGCGCCATTCTCGCCGCCGCCCTCGCCGCTCGGCATCCCGAGCGCGTCAGTGGACTCGTGCTTCTCGGCCTCCCGGCGTACCCCGACGAGGACTCCGCTCGCGCGTCCGTCGGCGGTCTCGGTCTGTTGGCTCGTCTCACCGCCAACGGTCGCCCATCGGCGCGGCGGATCTGCCGAGCGATGTGTCGAGTGCGGCCATTGGCCATCGCCCTGGCGCCGATCGTCATCCGCGACCTCACGCCATCGGTGGCCTCAGACGGCGCCCGTCACACCTGGGAGTCCTACAGCCGGAGCCTGCGCCGGATCGTCCTCGAGCATCGAGCCTCCGACGACCTGGCCGCTACGAACGTCCCCGTCGATCTCGTGCACGGCAACGACGACCGCTCGGCGCCCCTGGCCTTCGTCCGCAGCCTCGTCGAACGCTCGTCCGACCGGCGACCTGCGCTGCGCCTCGCAGAACGTGGAGGCGCAG
>JBKJLN010000195.1:0-3025 GCA_046596935.1 Acidimicrobiales bacterium | reverse complement strand
GTCCAGTCGGTCAGGTGATTGCCCCGACTCCGGGGTGAAGGTGCAGAGCTGGTCTTCCAGCTCGGGCATGGCGGCGGCGTGCGACACCCGGCCCTGCTCATACAGCGCGGCGATCGGCTCGGCTCGGGTGCGCTTGCCCCGTGAGGCGTGCACCGCCCGGTACGGGATGGATGGTCTGATGGTGCGGAGGACCGTCTCGACGAGCTCGCCGCCGTTGTTGACCTCGGCCACGATCCGGTCGGCCCCGAACTCGTCGAACGCGGCGATGGCTCGGCGTGCCCAGTCGGACGGGTGCGCCTTGGTGCTTCTGTCCGCGAGAACGTAGCCCCGGCCATCGTGGCCCAGCCCCGCGACCACGATCCCGGTCTCGTCGCTGTCCTCGGTCATGGTGACTGCGGGGTCGATGGCGACGACCACGCGGGCCAGGTCGTTCTCGGATACACCGTGACGTTCAATCTGCGGTGCCAGCCTGCGGGTGCCGTCGATCATGGCGAGGGACCAGAGCGCCCCTTCCACGTCCTCGAGCAGTTCGGCGTAAAGCTCCTGCCGGCCCAGCCGGGTGCCTTCGTAGCGAGAGACGATCTGGCGGAAGAACGACGGGGCGAGGTTGGCCCGGTTGTCATAGGTCGACCCGCGAGTGACGACCGTTCCCTCGTCGGCGATCAGCGCCCGCATCATCTTCGTCGGGCGGGGGGTTGTCGTGACGACCTGGCGGGGACGCGGGCCGAGGCGTAGCCCGAGCTGGAGCTGGTCCCACGCGTCGGGGTTCTCCCACGCTGCCAGTTCGTCAGCCCAGACGGCCTCGGCCTGCAACCCTCGGAAGCCCTCCGGCTCATCGGCCGAGCGGAGAGCCGCTACCGATCCATTGGGCCAGACGATCCGGCGCTTGGATGGCTCGTACTGGGGACGGTTGCCACGGGCCGTGCGGAGGAGGCCGGTCTCACCTTCGACCATGATGTCGCGAAGGTCACCCGAGGTCCGACCAGCAAGGATCCATCGTCCGTAACGATGCACATTCGCATGGACCCACTCGGCCCCGGTGCGGGTCTTGCCCCAGCCGCGCCCGGCGAGGATGAGCCACGACAGCCAGTCACCCGGCGGGGGTCGCTGCTCCGGCCTTGCGAGGATGTCCCACGGCATCCTCAGCAGTACGTTCGTCGGCACGTCGCGCAAGCTCGCCCTGGATGGCGGCGGCGAGGGCGTCCCGTTCGTGATCGTCGAGGCCATCGGTGATGCTCACGTTCTCGGTGCGGGCGGTTGCCTCGCCGGCCATCAGGAGCTGGAGGCTGGTCGCCTTCTCGGCGGCGAAGATGGCGTCACGGGGCTCCATCTCACCCGACCGGAGGGCTTCGGCGATCCGCTTCCATGCGAGGTGAGCGACGACCTTGATCTCGTCGGCCAGGTCCTCGCGGGTCTTAGCGCGAACCTCCGCAAACTCGGGCTGCGACATCCAGTACCGGATCGTCGACTCGGGAATGCCGGTTGCCGCCTCGGCCTGGACCACGCCGCCCATCTCGGCGGCGAGGACGGCGGACAGCTTCTCGCGCTTCTGGTATCGGCGATGGGTCGCCACAGGTACCTCAGATGGTGTCGGGCGGACTGACTGGCACGCCGACAGTCGGTACCGCTCGCAGCGGTAGCGCCCGAGTCAGAGATGCAGCGGCTAGGCGGTGGGGCCGGTCCCCATACGGGTCGACCAGCGGAGCGGCTGCGAGCGCAGTCTACGCCGCAGGTTCACGCTTTACTAGGTCCACCTTCACGTCACTCATCGAACGCAGGAACCCGCACAGGACATCCCACGCCACGAGCTTGGCGAACTCATACGGCACGCCCTCACGGATCGCGGCCTCTTGCGGCCCCATCGAGCCGAGCGCGACGTGGCGGACGATGTAGCCCCGCTTCGTCTTGCCCATGAGGTGCAACGCTGCCCGGAACGGGGTCCGGTAGTAGTCGAGGGCCGGCGCGACGGGGTCGGGCCGCTCGTGGCCTGCATCATCCCGCCCGAACAGGTACGCCTCGGCGCGCACGTCCATCTTCGGCGTGCCACCTTCGCCGATGGAGTCGAAGCCCTCGTGGAGCCTCGTGGGCACCTCGTCGCTGTATGCCTGGCGGACCATCCGAACGGCCTCGCGGAGGTCACGCGGCTCGCGGTTGCGGAAGTTCCACGCCACGCTAAACGACACGGATGACGCGCCGGAGTAGCTCGAGTCGCGGCGAGCCAGCGCCTCGGCCTGCGCCTCGGATGGGCCGATGTAGGGCTCGCGGTTGTAGCGCTTGCCCATCAGCCGATCCCCGGCAGGAGCTGCTTGCGGAGCCCGCGCCAGAGTGCGACGAGCCGCCAGCGACCGACGGCGACACCGACGGCCTGCTCCCCGTTGGCGGTGTAGCGGACGGACACGGCCCAGCGTCCCGACGAATGACGCCAGAACGGTGTCCATGCGTGGTCGCGGCGGCGGATCACCCGACGTTGACCCGGATACCGAGCAGCCACAGGACCGCGAGGATGACGAGCAGGCCAACGAGCCACCACAGCCAGTTCGGAGCGTTCATGCGAGGTACCTCCATCGAAGGAATACGGGTTGCCAACCCCATAGGCCGACCCAATCGAACCTAATCATTGCCATCGAACCGTGACCATGACGACTCCTCGGCTGAGCGGCGCGAGCCGCTGGAACGCGCCTGAGTAGAGGTCGAGGACTCGTCGCGGGCAAGCGCACCAGTCCACCAGGCGGACCGCCACGCTTCGACCGCCAGCCGATACGACCACGATCCGTCCTCGCCAATCCCCGGTTCGTAGTGCAGGACCCGCGGCGGCATAGAGTCCACCGGGATATCCGCTGGTACAGGGTGAGCCGTTGCCGCAGTACCAGGAACTGACGCCCGTAACGCTGCGCCCTGTTGTCGTGCCTCCGCGTGCATCGACTCCAGTTGGTCCGCCCACGTCAACAGTTCGCGTCGGGGCGTCTGGGATGTCCACCGTTGGACGAGACGGCACCGGAGGCACGCCACCGAGCCAGTCCACGAT
>JBKJLN010000113.1:0-4040 GCA_046596935.1 Acidimicrobiales bacterium | reverse complement strand
CTTCCCGATCGAGGTCGATCCCGTCGGACTCGCCCGCACCCTCGAGGTGGTCGTGGCCGAACGCGGCTCCCTCGATGGCTTTGACGTCGCCGTCGTCGCCCACTCGGGCGTCGACGTTGCCGAGCTGGAACGACGCGGCGCCACGTGGGCCATGTGGGCGTTTCAGCCGGGCGAGGGTCCTGACGACGTGCTCCCCTTCATCGAGCGGGGCCACCTTTCCTGAGCCGATCGAGCACGGCGGCGAGACGGGCGACGGCGTCGGCCGTTCTTGCGCCCCACCAGAAGAGGTCGCGACCGTCGATGAACGCGACCGGCGCGACGGTCTCGAGCTCCTCCCGATGCCGTTCGGCGAACGGGTAGGGCTCGGAAGGCGCCAGCACCCGGTCGGCACCGAGGGAGGCGACGTCGACGAGTTCGACCGTCGGATAGCGCTCGGCCGCTTCTCGGTAGACGTTGTCGAAGCCGAGGGTGGCCAGGAGAGACGAGCCGTAGGTGTTCCCGTTGATCGTCATCCAGGGACGCCGCCAGATGGGGACGAAAGCTGATCCCTGTTTTGGCGCAGCTTCGGGGAGACGTTCGTCGGGAACGACGACCCCGACGGCATGCGCAAGCCGAGCGAGGGTGGGGGCGACGTCGGCGATCGACCGGACGGCGGTGATGAACAGCGGGATCCCGGCGGCGGTGAGTGCGTCGGCATCCTCGAGGCGGTTCTCCTCCTCGTCGACCACGACGAGGTCAGGCCGCAAAGCCACGATCGCGGGCACGTCGGGATCCTTGGTTCCACCCACGTGCACGAGGTCGGGCTGCTCGCAGAATCGGGTGCAGGCCACCGGATCCCGACCCCATGCCCGCAGGGTCTCGGTCACCGACGGCATCAGACTCACGACTCGGAGGCCAGCATCGCCGCCGCCGGAGCTGCTCACATTCGATCGAGCAGTTGCGCCTTCTTGGCGTCGAACTCGGCCTGGGAGATGACCCCTCGCGACCGCAGTTCGTCGAGCTTGTCGATCTGTTCGGGGATGGACAGTTCGCGGCGTCCGGCCATGCGGTCGGCGTCGCGTCCCTGTGCAACCTCGATCTGGTGATAGATCTCGTTCTGCACCTTGGCGGGCCGGCGGATGTCGGTGAACATCTGCTGGCCGCGCTCGCCTCCGGACTCGATCATCAGGTCGCCGCTGCCGAGCATGCGCTCGAAGATGCTCTGGTTGAAGCTGATGTCGTTCAACCGCTCGAGCGGGATCTCCTTGCCCTGCTTGGCGAACACACCCGATCGGTAGATGAGGCGATCCGTCGTCACGACGAAGTTCGTGGTCGTCCACTTCGCCAGCCGGGCCAGGAGCCACAGCATGTTCACCACGGCCAGCGCCAGCACGGCCAGGAGGAGCGCATCCGGAAGATCGAGGACCTGGACGGCGATCGTCGCGGCAATGGTGAGGATCAGGGCCACGAGGGGGCCGATGAAGAACCACCAGTGCGGACGGAGGTCGAGCACGACCTCCTCACCCTCGTTCAGCAGCTTGGAAGAAAAGGCCACGCTCCGCACCCTAGGGTCCGCGTCGCTGCTCCCACACCATCATTCGACCCGTATTCGCTGGTGCCTTCGGAACGTCGTCGACGACGTCGACAAGCGTGAAACCACAGCGTTCGGCGACGGCTGCGCTCCGGGTGTTCGCTTGATCGCAGCGGATGACGACCCGCTCCGCTCCGTCCACCTCGAAGGCCACCCGGAGCAAGGCGCGCACGGCTGCGGAGATGACGCCGCCTCCCTCGCGATCAGGACGCAGCCAATAGCCGATCTCCAGCACCCCAGGGCCTTGGCGTCGGTGAAGTCCGATGCCGCCGATGACCTCGTCGCCGCCGAAGATCAGGTAGTTGGCGTCGCCGCCGGCATCGAAGGCTTCGCGCCCGACGGCGAGGCGCAACGCCTGTTGGTCGACCGCCGGCGGCTTCGACGCCCATTCCATGAAGGGGCGGAGATGATCGAGGGAGGCGGTGATCGCCTGGGTTGCGGCCGAAGCATCGATCGGATCCGGTGCGCGGAGAACGACCCCGCCGTCGCCGAGGTTCTCGACATCGACCTCGATCGCGAGGGGCCACTCGGTCATCCCCAACCCAGCTCGGTCAAGCGGTCGTCGTCGATCCCGAATTGGTGAGCCACCTCGTGCACGACCGTCACCTGCACTTGCCGCTTGACCTCGTCCTCGTCGCGGCACGAGGCGCAGATCGTCTGGCGATAGATGGTGATCCGATCGGGCATGGCGAACCCGCCGTAGTCGTCGCGCCGGGTCAACGGGATGCCCTCGTAGAAGCCGAGGAGCCGGCCGGGAGGGCTGGTGTCGTCGACGAAGACGTTGACGTTGTCCATCAACCTGCCGAGTTCCTCGGGAATGCCATCGAGGGCGTCGGCCACCAACACGGCGAAGTGCTCGGGCGACACGTCGACCACGGGCGGCTGCCCTCAGCCCAGTTTGTTGCTGATCGAGCCGGCTGACCGAAGGGCAGATCCGTCGGCGCCCTGGGTGCTGTAGGGCCGTCCCGGCCCCGACGTGGCCTCGGCCAGGAGGTCATGCAGTAGCTGGGCCGTGGCGATCGGCGGATCGATCCAGAGGTACTTGGCCAGTGAACCCGGGATCGTGTTGATCTCGTTCACGTACAGCTCGGCGTCGTCGCCGTCACCAACGGCGAGGAAATCGATGCGGGCCAGGCCACGGACGGCCGCGACGGGGACGAGCCGGCGAGCCGTGCTGCGGATCTGGTCTTCCCATGCCGCGGGGATCTTCGCCGGCAACTCCCGTGGCGCGCTCACCATTCCCTCGCCACCGACGTACTTGTCGCGGTAGTTGAGAATGGCCGTGCCCGCCGATGAGCGCAGCGGTTTCTCGATGGCCGAGAGTTGCACCTCGGGGTGGGTACGCACGGCGATGTTGATGTCGTAACTATCGGCCTTGTAGGGCTCGACGACGGCGCCGGCCCGCAAGTGGGGCTGGGGCGAGCGGACGAAGGCCGACACCGATGCCCAATCCTCGAGCACCTCGATGCCGATTGAAGAGCCGCCGAAGCGAGGCTTCACGATGAATGGACCATCGAAGGGAGCGTCGCCGGGATCGGTGGGATCGAGGGCGACGACCGGAAGGTGCGGAAGCCCGGCGGCCAGACAAACCGCCGCGAACGCCAGCTTGTCCATGCCGAGCGCGGCGCCGGCAACGGACGGGCCCGTGTATCGCAGTCCCGCCAGATCGAGCGCACCCTGCAGCGTGCCGTCCTCGCCGGGTCCGCCGTGGCAGCAGTTGAGGACCGCCGAGGTGTCGAGGGCCTTCTTCTTCCCGAGCCCGCCACCATCGGGCTGAAAGCCGCCGACCTGCAGGCGGAGCGGGCGCGCTTTGCGGGGCACGCCCTCGAGAAAGTCAGCCGCCTCGAGGTCACTGTCGACGCCGACGAACTCCCCCGCCTTCGTCCAGTAGATGGCGTCGACCTCGGTGCCCGAGTCGGTCAGGGCGCGCGTGGCCAACAGTCCGAGGATGATGCTGATGTCGTGCTCGGGCGACGGGCCCCCGAAGAGGACGGCGGGACGGCTCATGACTCGGCGGGTTCTCCTCGGTCGGGTCTACGGGAAGTGGTCGGGCAGGTCGTTCTCGAAGAGAACGACGTCGCCGGCGCTCGTATTCTCCTTCACCCACTCGGTGGCCCCCGCCCGATCGTCGACGAGCACGACCCGGGCTCGACCGGTATGGGCTCCGGCGGCGAGCGCTTTGCGGTTGGTGGCACCGATGATGACGATGTCCGAGCAGATCTCGGCGGCGCTGGCCGCGAAGCGCTCGTTCTCGGATGGCTGACGATCTCCGAGTTCGACCATGCCCGGCGTCACCAGCGCGACCCGCGAGGCGTTCATCGCCAAAGCCTGATGCTGCAGCGTGACGAGCGCCGCCGCCGCCCCCGCAGGATTCGAGTTGTAGGTGTCGTCGATGAAGGTGGCGCCCGTCGTGCCGGTGTTGATCGACCGCCGGTTGCGGGCCGTCGGTAGATCGGGCAGGCGACGGGCG
>JBKJLN010000062.1:0-3365 GCA_046596935.1 Acidimicrobiales bacterium | reverse complement strand
CATCGGCTCGATGGTGAAGGTCATCCCCTCCTCGAGCGGATGATCACGATGGGCGACTGGCGGCACCGGATGTGGGACGACGCATGGACGGCCGTCACGGGCGATTACCAACGCACGGCGCAGTTCGAGCACACCTTGGTGGTCACCGCCGAGGGGGCCGACATCCTCACCCTCCCCTCGACACCACCGCCCGCCTGAGCGGATCTGCCAGCGCCGCAGGCTCGACCCGCTCCACGCTGATCGATTCGGATCCGACCCAAGACGCCGCCTCGACGAGGGCGTCGGCCACGGCCGCAACCGCCTTTGGCGCCGACGACTCGATGGAGACGTGGTTGGCCACGAACGTCTTCCCGACGCGGGAGGGATCCACGCGCCCGATGAGGCGACCGCCGGCGAGGACGGGCATGGCGAAGTAGCCGTACATCCGCTTCGGCTTGGGGACGTAGGCCTCGAGGCGGTGAGTGAAACCGAACATCCGCTCAGCCCGCTGGCGATCCCAGACGACCGGATCGAACGGGGAGAGAAGGGTCGTACGGTGACGTCCCCGCACCCGTCCGGCCCGGAGGTCGGCAAGAGCCTGCGGATGAGCCCAAGCGGCTTGGTTCCATCCGCGAACGGAAACCGACACGAGGCCCGCATCGGCGATGGCGGCGTCGAACGCGCCCAGTTTGAGGCGGTAATAGTCGGCCAGATCAGCGCGGGTGCCGACCCCGAGGTGACGAGCGGATCGGCGAAGCAGTTCGACTCGGCACTCGTGCGCGGTGGCCTGCACGTCGAGGAGCTCCTCCGGCACGACTCGCTCCGTCAGGTCGTAGACCCGTTTCCATCCTCGTCGCTCGATGCAGGTCACGACGCCGGCGCTGAGGAGGCGCTCGACGGCGATCTTGGCGTCCGACCAGTCCCACCACACGCCGCCCCGCTTGGCCCCACCGAGGTCGGTAGCGGTTGCGGGTCCGTCGGCCAGCCGGGCCAGCACCTCTCGGTAGGTCGGGTCCGTGGCGATCCGCCGTCGCTGAGGCTCGTCGAGGACCTGGCGACGTATGGCCATCCACGGCCAATCCTCGAGGGGGATGACGCAGGCGGCGTGAGCCCAGTACTCGAACGCCACCGCCGGCCGGCTCCAGTACGCGGCCTCGACCGCAGGTCTCCCGAGAGCGCCGAGGCGGGCGTACTGCACGAGCTCGTGCGACCGAGCGAGAACCGAGATGGTGTCGAGCTGCGCGACCCCCATCTGGCGCAGCATCCCGGCGGCGCCGGCGCGTCGGTCGGGGGCACCGAGAAGACCCTGCGACCAGAGGAGGAGCCGGCGGGCCTCGTCGGCACTGAGCTCCTCCATGGCCGGCGATCGTAGAGTCGGGTATGGCCGACCCCGACCGTTCCGGATCCTTCGACCCTCTCGCTTCGTTTCGGTTGGATGGACGCGTTGCCATCGTGACCGGGGCCTCGAGTGGGCTCGGAGAGCGCTTCGCTCGGGTACTGCACGCCGCGGGCGCGTCGGTCGTGGTCGCAGCCCGTCGAGCCGATCGCCTCGACGCCCTCGTGGCCGACCTTCCCGGTGCCCTTGCCGTCGAGACCGACGTGGCCGACGACGATGCTTGTGCGCGTCTGGTCGACGCAGCCACTGCCGCGCACGGCCGGCTCGACATTCTGGTCAACAACGCCGGACTCGGATTGTCGGCCCCGGCCGAGACGGAAGACGTCGCCGTCTTCCGCCAGCATCTGGCCGTCAACGTCACCGGCGCCTATGTGTTGTCCCAACTTGCCGGCCGGCACTTTCTCGCCCAGGGGCATGGAGTGATCATCAACATCGCATCGGTGCTCGGTCTCGTCAGCGCCGGTCAAATCCCGTTCCCCAGTTACGCCACGAGCAAGGGCGCCCTCGTGCAGATGACTCGGGAGCTCGCGGGGGAGTGGGCCCGTCGCGGGGTGCGGGTGAACGCGCTGGCGCCCGGCTGGTTCGCCAGTGAGATGACGACGGAGATGTTCGAGGACGAGTCCAGCGCCAAGTGGGTGCGCCGGAAGTCGCCGATGGGTCGCGCCGGCGACCTGCACGAGCTCGACGGGGCGTTGCTCTTCCTGGCCAGCGACGCCAGCAGCTATGTGACCGGTCAGATCCTCGCCGTCGACGGCGGATGGACGGCGACCTGACTCAGCCGATGAGTTCCCCGACCAGAGGAGAGACGGGCGACGTCGCGAGCACGACGAGGAACCTCGTCGCTCGCGACGTCGCCACGGCGAAGCGGCGGCGCTCGAGTTCGAGCCAGCGTCGGTCACGCTCGTCGTCGTCGGGCACGTCCGGGCCGTGAAAGAGCTCGGGGTCGAACCACGACGGATGCGGTCGGGGTGCCGGCCACCGTCCATCCGTGACGCCCGGGACAACCACCATCGGCCACTCCCGCCCGACCGCAGCCTCCACGAGATCCCGCGGGAGGACGGCGGTCTCGTCAGAGGTGATGCCCCGGGCGGCGGCGCCCTGGATCGCTTGGCGGGCCGCGGCTCGGAGGCCCTCGTCATCGTCCACGATCTGGAGGCTCGGAACTCCTGCGGAACGAAGCGCCGTCCGAAGATCGACATCGAGTCGTGGCTCGAATCGACGGGAGAAACGATCGAGGTGGGCGTCCGTGGCGAACGGTGCGGTTGACACTGCCGCGGCCGGGTTTCCGGCAACGACCACGTTCCCATCGCGACCGACGAGCTGGGTGACCAGCCGGGCGGAAGCGAAGGTGGCCAGCTGGTAATCGTCGATCAACAATTCGTCGAATCGAGCCCGTTCCGCATCGACGATCGCCGGGTCGCGCAGCAACAGGCTGGCGATGACGACGGCTCCTCCTGCATCGGCGAGCCGGCGTTCGGCCATTCCCCGCTGATAACGGGCGGTGATCTCGATCAGCTCTTCCGCCCGGTCGAGCACGCCGGCTGCGTGCGCGTGAACTCGGAGTTCCTCGTCGCCGAGGAAGGACGATTCGAAGGCCAGAACCGTCGAGGCGATCTCCTCGGCATGGTGTTGGTCGGCGGGGCGCAGGAGATCGAGCACGACCCCCACCCGCTCGGCGTCGCCGGCCAACGTCATCGCCCGCTCGTGGCGACCGATGATCGCGAGTGCGACGCCGACAAGGTCACGGTGGTGGAGCAACAACGGGCGCCTGCCATCGGCGCGGAGCCGCTCGGCCCGCCGGATGAGTGCCGTCGTCTTCCCGGTTCCGAAGTCGCCGGTCACTCTGGCTGGGCCGTCCCGGTGGTCGACCACGGCGCGCTGACCCTCCGAGAGGTCCACCTCAGTCGGCGAGAAGAACGATCTTGCCCAGCTTCCCGCCGGCGGCGAAACGCTCGTAGGCAGCCTCGACCTCGTCGAGCGGGAACGTCGC
>JBKJLN010000359.1:0-3303 GCA_046596935.1 Acidimicrobiales bacterium | reverse complement strand
CGGGCGGTCGGCGCCGGGGGGCGTCGTGACCTGAGCGACGTGGGCGGGCTGCACGAGCATGCCGTCTTCGTCGATCCAGACAGCCATCGGCACGTTGACGAAGCCGAGGAGCTCGTCGGTGAGGTGGCCTTGGTCGATCAGTGAGGGATGCGACGGCTTGGCCGCCTCGATCCACTGGCGCACAGCGTCGGGTCCACCGAGGTCGAGGGCGACGCCGACGATGGTGACGCCCTTCGGGGACAGCTCTTCGGAGAGTGCCTGCCACACGGGCAGGTCATGGCGACAGCCTCACCACGACGCCCACGAGAACACGACGGCCTTGCGACCCCGGAGCGACGACAGGGTGAACTCGTGGCCGTCGAGGTCGGGCAGCGTGAGCTCGGGGGCCTCGGCGGTGTCGAGGGCGCGCCCGCCGACCGTTGCCGGCCCGAGCGCCCAGAGGCCGTGGGCCTCGTCGTGCACCTTGGGCATGCCGAGGCGCTCGGCGACCACCGACAGGTCGAGCACGTCGCCGTCGACGGTGCCGGCGGGCAGCGGAACGCACATCGCCCCTTTGCACAAGCCCTCGGGCTTGGCCGACCATCCCGTGCGGGTGGCGAAATCGGCGACGGAGGCGCGGAGTTCAGTGACGATCACGCCCGGACCCTACGCGTTCGGGTTGGGACTAGAGGCCGGCGCGCTGGCGAAGGATGGCGGTGACGGCTTTGCCGTCGGCCTTTCCTTGGGTCTTCTTCATGACCTGGCCGATGAGCATGCCCGAGACCTTGGGGTCGCCGGCCTTGAACCGTTCGAAGGCGTCGGGGTTGTCGGCGATGACCTCGACGACGGCCGTCTCGAGGGCCGAGGTGTCCATGGCCTCGAACCCCTTGGCGGCGGCGATGGCCACGGGGTCGGTGCCTTCGCCGGCGAGCAGCGCCGCCAGCACCGCCTTGGCCTGCGTCGCCGTCAACGTGCCCGACGATTCCATCTCCACGACCTGGGCGAACGTCTCGGCAGACAGACGAGCGGCGTGCTCGATGTCGGCGGCGATCTCGTTGGCCGCGCGGTTGAGTGCCCGCTTCGGATCTGCGCCGGCGGCGATGGCGTCGAGCACGAGGGTGTCGAGGTCGAGTTCGACCAACAGGGCGACGTCGGACGGCGTCACCCCGGCGGCCGCCGCCAACGCAGTGCGCCGCTCGAACGGCATGGCCGGAAGCGCGGCCTTCACGGCGGCCCGCCACTCATCGTCGGGGTCGACGGGCACGAGGTCGGGCTCCGGGAAGTAGCGGTAGTCGAAGGCTTCTTCCTTCGAGCGCATCGACGACGTGCGACCCTCGTCTTCGCTCCAGTGGCGGGTCTCCTGCACGATGCGTTCGCCGTCCTCCAGCGACTGGATCTGGCGCTTGGCTTCGTAGTCGATGGCGCGGCCGAGCGAGCGGAGCGAGTTCATGTTCTTGATCTCGCACCGAGTCCCGTAGGTCGCGGCGTTCGCCGGGCGAACCGACACGTTGGCGTCGACCCGTAACGACCCTTCCTCCATCTTCCCGTCGGATGCGCCGGTCGCCACGAGAATGGCGCGGAGCTCGCTCACATAGGCCTTGGCCTCTTCCGCAGAACGAAGGTCGGGGCGGCTGACGATCTCGACGAGGGGAACGCCAGCGCGGTTGTAGTCGACGAGGGAGTGATCGGCCCCGTGGATGCGGCCGCCGCCGCCACCGATGTGGGTCGACTTGCCGGTGTCCTCCTCCATGTGGGCGCGCTCGATTCCCACGCGCTGCCCGGAAGGAAGCTCGAGCCAGCCGTCGACGTTGATCGGTTCGTCGAACTGGGACGTCTGATAGTCCTTCGGCATGTCCGGATAGAAGTAGTTCTTCCGGTGGAAGATGCTCCTTCGGATCTCGCAGTGAAGCGCCTCGCCGATGCGCATGGCGTACTCGACGGCGTTGCGGTTCAGCACCGGCAGCGACCCCGGGAGGCCGAGGCACACGGGGCAGATGTTGGTGTTGGGATCGTCGCCGAAGGCATTCCTGCACGAGCAAAACAGCTTCGTCTCGGTACGCAGTTCGCAGTGGACCTCGAGCCCGATGACCATCTCCCAGTCGGCCATCAGCGCGCCGCTCCGCCCATCTCAAGAGACGACCGTTCGATGGCGGCAGCGACTCGGAACATCATCGGTTCGTCGAGCGCGTTGGCCATCACCTGCACGCCGACCGGAAGGCCGTCGTCGCCGAGGCCGAACGGCACGGACATCGCTGGATGGCCGGCGAGGTTCGACGGAATCGTGCACACGTCGGAGAGGTACATGGCGAGGGGGTTCTCTGTCTTGGCCCCGAAGGCGAACGCTGTCGTGGGAGCGGTCGGCGACAGCAGGGCGTCGAAGTTCGCGTAGGCGGCGTCGAAGTCACGGATGATGAGCGTGCGCACGCGTTGGGCTTGTCCGTAATAGGCGTCGTAGTAGCCAGCCGACAGCGCGTACGTGCCGAGCATGATGCGGCGCTTCACCTCCGGACCGAAGCCAGCGGCGCGGGTGGCGCCGTACATCGTGGTGATGTCGTCGGCGTCGACCCGCAGGCCGTAGCGCACGCCGTCGTAGCGGGCGAGATTGCTCGATGCCTCCGCCGGCGCGATCAGGTAGTAGGCCGAGAGGCCGTAGATGCACGCCGGCACCGAGACTTCCTCGACCTTGGCGCCAGCGGCGGTGAGTGCATCGACGGCAGCATGCACGCGGGCAAGCACGTCGGCATCGATGCCGTCCATGAGCTCGCGAACGATGCCGATGCGCAGTCCGTCGACGCCCTCCTCCAGCGAGGTTGCGAGGGACGGCATCGGCTGCGGGACCGAGGTGGAGTCGCGAGGGTCGTGACCGCCGATCACCTCGAGCAGGGCGGCGGCGTCGGCCACGGTGTTGGCGAACGGACCGATCTGGTCGAGGCTGCTGGCGAAGGCGATGAGGCCGTAGCGGGAGACGGCGCCATAGGTGGGCTTGACGCCGACGACGCCGCAGAGGGCCGCCGGCTGGCGGATCGATCCGCCGGTGTCGGATCCGAGCGCCAGCGGCGAGAATCCGGCGGCAACGGCAGCGGCCGAACCACCGCTCGATCCACCCGGAACGCGGGTCAGGTCGAGGGGGTTACGGGTCGGGCCGAAGGCCGAGTTCTCCGTGGACGAGCCCATGGCGAACTCGTCGAGGTTGGTCTTGCCGATGGGGATGGCGCCGGCGGCTCGAAGCCGCTCGACGACGGTGGCGGAGTACGGCGGACGCCATCCCTCGAGTATCCGGGACGAACACGTCGTCGGGATGCCCTGGGTGCAGAGATTGTCCTT
>JBKJLN010000253.1:0-12882 GCA_046596935.1 Acidimicrobiales bacterium | reverse complement strand
GGGGCGTTGACGAAGGTGGAGAAGACGAGGAGGAAGCCCGTCATTGCCAGCGCCGACACGAACTCGACCACGAGCAGGTGGGGCCAGACGTGGACCTTGTCGGTCGGCACCGCCTTGACGTCTTGGATCGAGCCCGCCTTGACGACCGTGAGGAGACGCTGGGTGTGGCCCGCCGCCGTTCCCGCTGGACCTGCGGCTGCGGGAGGCGCCGGACGGGTGATCGTTGCCGTAGCGGTGCCACCGCCACCACCACTCTCGCCGGTGAGCAGGCGAGCGGGGATCTTCTCGCCGTCGTCGGCGGGCGCGGCGTCTCCACCGTTGCCAGCAGTCGCGTCGCCTCCACCACCGGCCGCAGCTGCTGCCTTGTCACGAGCGGCTTGCGCTCGCTTGAGGAGATGCTCAGGGATCTCGGTCATGTCGTGTCGACCTTTCTCCTACAGCGGGCCGGAGATTCCGCCATCTTTGCGGACCCTCCAGAAGTGGATTGCCATGAAGATGACGATGACGAACGGGAACATCAACACGTGGAGGACATACCAACGCAGGAGCGTGTCGGTACCGATCTCCACACCACCGAGGAGCACGAAACGCACCTGCTGTCCGAACACCGGGGTGTAGCCCATCATGTTGGTACCGACGGTCACGGCCCACAGCGCCAGCTGATCCCAGGGCAGCAAGTAGCCGGTGAACGACAGCAGCAGGGTGAGCGTCAGCAGGATGATGCCGATCACCCAGTTGAACTCACGCGGCGGCTTGTAGGCCCCGTGGTAGAAGACCCGGGCCATGTGGAGGAACACCGAGATCACCATGAGGTGGGCGCCCCATCGGTGCATGTTCCGAACGAGCAGACCGAACGTCACCGACGTCTGCAGCGTCTCGATGTCGTTCCAGGCCTGAGCAGCGGTTGGTCGGTAGAAGAACATCAAGAAGATGCCGGTGACGGTGAGGATGATGAAGAGGAAGAAGGAGAGGCCACCGAGGCACAGCGTGTAGCTGACCTTGACCGCATGCCGCTTCACCTTCACCGGGTGCAGGTGGTAGAGCACCGAGTTCATCACGACGTACGACCGGTTCCGGGGGCTGTCGGTGTAGCCCTTGCGGAAGATCGAGCCCGGCCGGAAGATCGACGACCAGAGCTGGCTGCCCTGCACGTAGTCGACCATGTCGCCCGGCTTCGGGGCCTTCGGGAGCCGGTCCTTCAGGCTCATGCGCTTAGCCATGCGTCTCACCAATCATCGAGGCCATGTCGTAACTCTCCTAGAACCGCATGCCATATGCGAAACCGTGCTTGGTGTCGCGTTGGTGGGCGTCGCCTTCACGGGGTGCCACCCCGGCCTTGCCCATGATGATCACGCCGGTCGGACACCGGTCGACGCACAGTCCACAACGGGTGCACACGTCTTCATCGACAACGAAGATCACGTGGTCGTCGGGGTCGACGCCCGGCAGTTCGGTGTTCGTCGACTCGGCGATCGTCCCGGCGTCGAGCATGTGGATGCACTTCCACGGGCAGATGTCGACGCAGCCCTCGCACATGATGCACTCGGCCTGATCGATGTGCAGGAACTGTTTCGGCTTGACGGCCTTCGAGAGATCGTCGGACCCGATCTCCTGGAGGACGTAGTCCCCGGGAAAGTTCGGGAGCGGCGGGTTGGCGTCGGTCTTGGCCACGGTTGGCTCAGCTCCCCCGCACCAGCGGGCGACCGTAGGCAGAGGTCAACTCACCCTGATCCGCAGGCTTGACCTTGTCGCGCTTCTGCCACCACAGCCACATCTTGATCTGGGCCAGGAGGAACACGATGTAGAGACCGGCGACGAGGACGTCCCGCAGGATCTGGGCGTTGACGATGAAGCGACCGTTGGGGAGCGGGATGCCGTCGGGGAACAGCAGGTGCTTCTTGATGCCCGGACCACTCCCGATGGGGCCGGTCGGAATGCCGATCTTGTCGGAGCGCCACTTGAGCTCGTTGTCGGCCAGGGCGAGGAACTGGTGCGGCACGACGCCGTACATCAAGAACAGCAGCAGGAACACGAAAAGGCCGGCGACAAAGGCCTCGCCCCACGTCAGCGAGGTGCCCACGGGGCGCCTCTTGGCCACTCGGACGATGACGCCGACCATCAGGAAAACGATGAGCAGCGAAATGAGGAACGCAACCACGTCAGTGAGACCTTCGCCCTTCCTTGCTGCTCGTGAACGGAATCACATTCTACCTGGGGCGCCGTCGTAACCTCGAGGCGGCAGGCTCGTTTGGTGGGCGCGGTTCTACCACGACGTTTCCCCCTCCTCCCATTCATGTCATTGGTTCGCTTCGCCGGTGACGCTGGCTCCGCTCACGGCCGTCTGCTCGCTGGCGCTCCCGACGCCGGCACCGCGGGAGCGACGCTGTTATCGCTGGCTCCGCTCACGGCCGTCTGCTCGCTGGCGCTCCCTACGACGGCCCCGAGGCGGCGGTGCGGTCTCTCACCCCTACTTGGTCTCGGGCGAGTGCAAGGACCTACGATGCGCGTCGTCCTGTCCCCGTTGATCGGGAGCGTCTGCGTGACCGAAGTCCCCGAACATCTCCTCCGCCGCGCCAAGGAACGTCGAAGCGCCATGAGTGGCGAATCGGCGAGCGAGGGCGACGCTCCGGCGACGGACGCAGCCTCGAAAGCCGTCGAGCCCGCAGCCTCGGCATCCCCCGCACCTGCGGGCGGTGGCGGAGGGGCGCCCGCCGTTCCTGCTGCCCCGGTCGCGCCGCCCTACACGGGTCCGCCGCCGGCGCCGCCGCGCAAGCAGCGCGTCCCGGCCTGGGCGATGCCCGTGCTCGTGGCCCTTCCTCTCTGGGCCGTGCTCTACGGCGGAGCCTTCGGTGAGCGAGCCACGAACGAAGAGGGCCCGGTCCAAGCCGGCGCCGGTGTCTACCGGGCGCAGGGTTGCTCGGGCTGCCACGGTCCGGCCGGCGGAGGTGGGATCGGACCCGCCCTCAACGGTGTCCTCAAGACCTTCCCCGACTTCAAGGACCACGTCGCATGGGTGCGGTCGGGGTCGGCCCCGTTCAAGGGTCAGCCGTACGGCGCCACCGGCAAGATCGCCACCGGCGGCATGCCCGGGTTCGCCAACCTCACGGAGGCCGAGGTGATCGCCGTCGTCTGCCACGAACGGGTGGCCTACGGCAAAGCCGACCCGCTCCCGCCCGAGTGTGATCCGGCGGCGGCCGGCGCCGAGGGCGGCACGGCTTCAGCTAGTTCCGGCAAGTAACCGATACTGGTCACATGACCGACCGCCCCGACGTCCTCGTGGTGGGCGGGGGGCCCTCCGGAGCATCCTGCGCGTACTGGCTGGCTGAGGCCGGCTACGACGTCCTCCTTGTCGAGAAGAAGCGTTACCCGCGGGAGAAGACCTGCGGTGACGGGCTGACGCCGCGATCGGTCAAGCAACTCGAGGACATGGGGCTGGGCGAGAAGCTGGCCGCCGATGGCCACCGCTTCACCGGCCTGCGTTCGATCGCCTTCGGCCGGACACTCGAGCTCCAGTGGCCCGAACACCCCGACTTCCCCAACTACGGATACGTCGTCACCCGCCACGATCTCGACGAGATGGTGGCGGAGCGCGCGGTCAAGGCGGGGGCCACGCTGTGGCAGGAGTCCGAGGCGGTGGCGCCGATCGTCGAAGGTGGCCTCGTGCGGGGCGCCCAGATCAAGCGCAAGGCCGAGGGCGAGAACGGGCGTCTCGACTCGGTGCGCGCTCGCTACGTCGTGGTGGCCGACGGGGCCAATTCCCGCTTCGGTCGCGCGCTCGGCACATCCCGCAACCGGGAGTACCCGCTCGGCATGGCTATTCGCGGTTACTTCGAGTCGCCCCGTCACGACGAGCCCTGGATCGAGTCGCACCTCGACATCCGCGACAAGGCCGGCAACGTTCTTCCGGGCTACGGATGGATCTTCCCCGTCGGCGACGGCCGGGTGAATGTCGGCATCGGACTGCTCTCCACGTTCAATCAGTGGAAGGCCGTCAACACGTCGCACCTGATGGACGCCTTCGTCGACTACGCCCCCAAGTCGTGGGAGATCTCGCCGGCTACATCGTGCGGGCCGGCGACTGGCGGCCGCCTACCCATGGCGTTCTCGGTGGGGCCGCACGCGGGCCCGACCTACCTCGTCACGGGCGACGCCGGTGGCGCCATCAATCCGTTCAACGGCGAGGGCATCGCCTACGCCTACGAGACCGGGCGGTTGGCGGCGTCGGTGCTGCAGGACGCGCTCGCCTCCGGCGACGGGCTGGCGCTCCAGCGGTACGAAGCCGACCTCCTCGCCACCTACGGCCTCTATTACAAGGTCGCCCGGGCCTTCGTGAAGATCATCGGGCGGCCCGAACTGATGCGAGCCCTCGTCTCGACCGGCATGCACTCGCGCACGCTGATGGAGTGGGTGCTGCGCATCATGGCCAACCTGCTGCGCCCCGACGAGCTCGGTCCCGCCGAAGCCGCCTACAAAGCCGTCGCCCTCATCGCCCGAGTCGTACCGGAGCCGTAGGCCACTCCCATTTGTGTGCGTTTCGGGGGCCAGAGGACCCCGAAACGCACACAGAACACCGTCAGGCGACCGCGATCGCAGCTCTCGCGAGGTCGACGGTGCGTTCGATGTCGTCCCAGGTGTGGGCGAGTGAGGGGAACATCGCCTCGTAGGCACCGGGGGCAAAGGCGACGCCCCGTTCGAGCATCGAGCGGAAGAAGCGCGGGTACCAGCCCGTCTCGGCGGAGGCTTTGGCGGCGGGGTAATCGGTGACCGGCTGTTCGGCGAAGAACAGGCCGACCAGTGGACCGACGACCGGCACCTGCACCGGCGTGACCTCGTCGAGCACCGAGGCCAACATGGGACCCAGTTCGGCGGCGCGTCCGGCGAGCATGGTGTAGGCGGCGTCGTCGAGCAGTGACAGCACGGTGAGACCGGCGGCGGTGGCGAGCGGGTTCCCGGAGAGGGTGCCGGCTTGGTACACCGGTCCAAGTGGGGCCAGCGACTCCATCACGTCGCGGCGACCGGCAAAAGCGGCCAGTGGAAGACCGCCTCCGATGACCTTCCCGAAGGTCCAGAGGTCGGGGCGCACGCCCGTGAACTCGGTGGCTCCACCGCGGGCCAGGCGGAATCCGGTGATGACCTCATCGAAGATCAACAGTGCCCCGGCTCGGTCGCAGGCGGCGCGCAGCCCTTCGAGGAAGCCCGGCACGGGGGCGACGAGGCCCATGTTGGCGGCGACCGGCTCGACGATCACACAGGCGACGTCGTCGCCGATCTCGGGCACCACGTTGTAGGGCACGACGACGGTGTCGGCGACCGACGACTTCGGAACGCCGGCCGATGCCGGCAGGCCGAGGGTGGCCATGCCGCTGCCGCCGGCGGCGAGCAGGCCATCACTGTGGCCGTGGTAACAGCCCTCGAACATCACGATGCGGTCGCGTCCGGTGAAGCCGCGGGCAACGCGCACGGCGCTCATGGTCGCCTCGGTGCCGCTCGACACGAGCCGCACGAGATCACAGCCCGCTCCGATCCGTTCGCTGATGGCCTCGGCCAAGAGAACCTCGCGCTCGGTCGGCGCACCGTAGGTGGTGCCGTCGTCGGCCGCCGCCTTGATGGCCTCGATCACCAACGGATGGGCATGCCCCAGGATCGACGCACCGTACGACTGCACGTAATCGAGGTACTTGCGGCCTTCCACATCCCAGACGTAGGCGCCCTTGGCCTTGGTCACGAAGTACGGCGTTCCCCCGACCGAGCGGAAGGCCCGCACCGGGGAGTTGACGCCGCCGGGGATGACCTCGCCGGCTCGCTTGAAGAGCTGCTCGTTGGTCGACGAACCGTCGGACTCAGGCATCGAGCGTCTCGGCCATCTCGCGAGCGAGGTAGGTGAGGATGATGTCGGCACCGGCCCGCTTGATGGCCGTCAGGTGCTCGAGGGCGACGGCGGGGCCATCGATCCAGCCGCGCTCGGCGGCGGCCTTGATCATGGCGTACTCGCCACTGACGTGATACGCCGCCACCGGCACGTCGACCTCGGCGCGCACCTCGGCGATGACATCGAGATAGGAGAGCGCCGGCTTCACCATCACCATGTCGGCGCCTTCGGCGATGTCGGCCAGCACCTCGGTGATGGCCTCACGGCCGTTGCGATAATCCTGCTGGTATCCCTTGCGGTCGCCGCCGCCGGCGATCTCGACCTGCACGGCATCACGGAACGGTCCGTAGAGCGCCGACGCGTACTTGGCGGCATAGGCGAGGATCGAGGTGTCGCTGTGGCCAGAACCGTCGAGGGCATCGCGAATGGCAGAGACCTGGCCGTCCATCATCCCGCTCGGCGCAACGACATGCGCTCCGGCCTCGGCTTGCGCGACCGCCACCTGTCCGTAGAGCTCGATGGTGGCGTCATTGTCGACCTCACCGGAGGACGTCAACACACCACAGTGACCATGGTCGGTGTACTCGTCGAGGCAGAGGTCGGCCATCAGCACCACCGAGTCGCCGAGCTCGTCGCGCAGGTCGGACAGCGCCACTTGGACGATCCCGTCACGATCCCAGGCTTGGCTCCCGGTTGCGTCCTTGGTCTCGGGGACACCGAACAACACGATCGCGGGAACGCCGAGATAGCTGAGCGACTGCACCTCTTTCACCAGCGACTCGCGGGTGTGTTGCATCACTCCGGGCAGCGAAGCGATCGGTTGCGGCTCGTCGATGCCCTCGCGCACGAAGAGCGGGGCGACGAGGTCATCGATCGAGAGTCGGGTCTCGGCGACGAGCCGGCGAAGTGCCGGGGTGCGCCGGAGACGTCGCAGGCGACGTTCGGGAAAGCTCATCGACGGCGAGCCTACGAGCGGTCGCCCGGCAATGACGAGGTAGGGCGGCCCTCCGACGCCTTCGCTGGAGCCCAACGCTCGGCCCAGGCGAACTGTTCTGCCAGAACGTGGAGAACCGACTCGCGGGCGACGTAGCCGTGACTCTCGTGGGGTAACAACACGAGTCGGGCGGTTCCGCCGGTGCCCTGCAGCGCTTGGAACAAGCGCTCGCTCTGCACCGTGAATGTCCCAGGGTTGTTGTCGGCGGCCCCATGGATCAACAGGATCGGCGTGCGGATCTTGTCGGCGTGACGAAACGGCGACACGGCGTCGTACACCTGGGGGGCCTCCCACAGGTTTCGCCGTTCGCTCTGAAAACCGAATGGCGTCAGGGTGCGGTTGTAGGCACCGCTGCGAGCGATGCCGGCGGCGAAGAGATCGGTATGAGCAAGGAGGTTGGCCGTCATGAACCCGCCGTAGCTGTGACCTCCGACGATCACGCGACGGGGATCGATGATGCCGTCTTCGTCGAGAGCGGCGACATGCGCGCGGGCGGCTTCAGTGACCTGCTCGATGTAGGTGTCGTTCATGGTCTCGGGGTCGCCGACCACCGGCATGGTGGCGTCGAGCAACACGGCGTAACCGCGCAGCACGAACCACACCGGGCCGAGCGCCCCAAGGCGGGTGAAACCCTGGTCACTGCCCCGGACCTGGCCCGCCGTCGCCGCATCGCTGTACTCGAGCGGATAGGCCCACACCACCAACGGCAGGCGACCATCGCGCTGGACGTCATGGCCCGGCGGGAGGTGGAGCAGACCGTTGAGGGCGACGCCGTCAGCGCGGTGGTGGGTGCGGAGCTCCTTCCTCATCCCGGTCAGTTGCGGATGCGGGTCGACGAAGGAGGTCAGGGTGCGGCGCGGCGACGCTGGATCAATTGGGACCACGACGAGATTCGGAGGCTCGGTCGGGCTCTCTCTTCGCACCAGCATCGCCCGACCCTCGTCGACGAAGCCGAGGACAGGCTCGAGGGCGCCGGCCGGGCTGGCATGCAACCGCTCGGTCGTGCCGTCGGTGAGATCGAATCGGTCGAGGAACGGGCGGTTGCCCTCGGGAGTGGCCCCTTGGCCACGGAGGAAGATCGACGTCCCCACCTGCAGCACGGTGTCGGTGCCGTCGGGATGGGAGACATAGAGAGGTGCGCCCGGGTCGCCGTATGCGTCGTTGGCAGACAGATCGAACAGGACCCGAGACTTGGTCGGATCGACCAGATCGACGAGGCGGGTCGTCCGCCACCTCCGGTCTCGATCGTGTTCGACCACGAGAAGACCGCCTGGTTGATCGAGCTCGTACCAACCAAGGCAGCGGTGTTCGACCAGTGCAGCCTCGGCGACGTCGGTGAATGGCGCCTGGCTGCGCTGAATCCGATCTCGGTGGGCGGCCACGGCCATCGGGTCGCCACCGTCGAGCGCTTCCATCCAGAGAAGCGATGCCGGCGCCCGCTCCTCCCACGAGATGCCACGGGGCCCGGTGGCCACGCCCTGGCGGGGCACCTCGTCGGAGACCGGCAGGTCACCAATCACGGCTTCGACGTCTCCCGACGGCGACCACACCTCGACGGTGCGGGCGAACGAGGTGAACGGCACACGAAAAGAGAACGGTCGTTGCAATCGACGCACGAGGAGGTGCTGGCGATCGGGCGACTCGGTGAACCCGTACAGCAAGCCCGGTCGCCCGATGGCCAGGGCCTCGCCCGACGACGGGTCGACCCTCGCCAGTTGCGCGGTGGCGAGATCCTCGAAGCGTTCCTCGTCGGCCGCCGACGTCAACAGATCCTGGAAGGTCGCCATCTGAGAGGTCTTGGCGACGGTCTCCTCGATGTGCGGCTCGATCGGCTCGACCACACGGTCGCCGAGGCCCACCCGGTCGGCCGGCACGGTGAGGGCGAGCAACGATGCCCCGTCGCGACTCCAGCGCACGGGTCCGTCGCCGCCCAGTTGTCCGCCGGTGAGTGCATCGCTGACGACCAGCCCGGGAACCGGTTTCGCGGTCGCTGACACCACGTCGGCAACCCAGACACCGATGCGATCGACCGCATCGACCATGAACACGAGTCGTTGGCTGTCGGGAGACCACGACGGAATGCCCAGGCCGACGTCGGCAGGCAGCACGACCGACCGATGCCGACCATCGGCGACTGTGACGAGCGTCAGGCCGACGAGTCGGAGCGAGCGCTGCCGGCCGCGAATCGTGGGGTCGGTGCGGACGCCGCCCAAGCGGAGGTACGGACGGGCCAACAACTCGATCGGGGGATGCGACTCGTAGTGCACGAGGGCGACATGCCGTCCATCGGGGCTGAGCGACAGTGCCGGCGTCGGAGGCGTGTCGATGATGGCGACGACATCTTCGTCCGGCAGTTGGTAGGGCACGGACGGATGCTACGAGCGCTCTTGGCACAGGCCGTCAGAAGACCAGCCATCCCCGATCGTTCAGAGTGGCGAGATCCCGGCTCTGTAGGCCGGTCTCCGAGAGGGTCAACAGACGGTCGCCGACCACCAGCGACCGGCGGATCGGCATCCGATCGCGCTGTTGGAGGCGACCGATCTCGACCACGGTTTCGTCGGTCACGGTGAACGCCGCCGCCCCGCTCGTGCCGTCGTTGCTCTGCACCGGCACGACGGTCATCGACGTCTTCGGCCAGTAGAGAAAGGCATGGTGATCGAACTCCGCCTCCGAACGAGATTGGGGGATCTCGGCGTTGGCCAACCGCTTTGGCGCCGCCGCGTCCGAAACGTCGAAGAGAGAGACCTGCAGGCCCTGCACCCGACCCTGTTCATTGGCCGCCTGTCCGATACCGATGAGGCGGTCGGTGCCGACCGGGTGGAGATAGGCCGAATACCCGGGGATCTTCAGTTCACCTGTCTGCACGGGTGCCGTCGGGTCGGAAAGATCGAGCACGTAAAGGGGGTCGGTCTGGCGGAAGGTGACGACGTAGCCGCGCGTACCCAGGAAACGGACGGCGTAGATGCGTTCGGTCCGGCCGAGACCGCCAACCGAGCCGATGGGCTCGAGCGCAGAGCCCGACTGGCGGAGCACCGTGACGGCGCTCTCCTGGGATCCATCGTCGGTGGCCGCAACCCGCAGGTCACCGTTGAACTCCGACATCGCGAAGGTGTTGAGCAGACGTCCCTTCACGGTTCCTGACGCCTCGTAGGTGGTCCGAACCCGATCGCCGATGTCGAACTTGTGGAGATCGGTTTTCGCGGATTGATTCCACTCGGTCGACGTCACGTACAGGCTCTCGGTGCTGGCGTAGACGGTCTCGCCGGCACCGATCACGGTCGCCGCAGGACCGGGGCGGGGGTCGTCAGCGTCGAGGGTGACCACGGAAAGCATCCCGACGCCGCTGAAGACCTCGGGCCGGCGGACGTCGCTGCAACCGGTCAACGACTGGCGCTTGCCGGCGCCGACCTTGAAGCCGGGTAGCCAATCGTTGATCGTGCTCCCGGCGATGACGCGCCGGTTGGCGGCGGCGGCGATGTCGACGCTGGCTTCGGAGCCAGAAGGGAACAAGAAGGGGAGGGCCGGCGGGCCTGAGCGCAACACCAGTCGGGCCACCCCGCCGACCATGCGAGATGCCACTAGGTCGCCATCGAAGGTCACGACCTCCTCGATACGCGGTGCGGCCGGATTGGCGATGTCGACAACCGTCACCTGGGTGCGAGGCGGGCCTTGCATGAACGGCCGTCCGATCCCAACGTCATCGCCCGCCCGAATGCCGGACGCCGGTACCGGCCGGCCGGGACGTGTGCCGATGCCGACGCTGGAGGGCGCCGAGCGCAGGACGAGGACGCGATCTCCGGCGAGCAGGAGCTGGCCGTCGGCGGCAACACCATCCTCGGGCTCGAGGGCCAGCGATGCGCTCGCCCGCAGTTGATCGACGGAGAGGTCGATGATCTGCAGCCTTCCGGCGGAGATGGTGACCAGGCGACGCCCGTCGCTCTTCACGATGTCGGGTTCGTCGACACCAACTTCCTGGACATTGGTCGACGAGAAGTCGACGCCAGGCCCGGTCTGCTCGACCGACGATGCCTGGTCGTCAGCAGCCGCCGACTTGGATGCCGGCGCGGCTGAGGTCTCGGCCCCTCCAGCGGTGGTGCTGGCGGCGGCGCCGCGTGCGGTCATGGCGATCGCCGAGGGACCACCGAATCCGTAGGGGCCCACGACCTTTGCCCCTTCGGTGTGGAGATACGCCAGCAGGTCGTCGCACGCGTCGAAGGCGGTGAGCGATGCAATCAGTGACGTATCGATCTCTTGCGGATCACCACCTCTTCCGAGCGGGCGCACCGACGCACGGGGCTCGACGGTGCGAACTGCAGTGCACCCGCTCCCGACGAGAAAGATCCCCGCCAAGAGTGGAGCGACGACCCGCTTCGCCCGCTGGGGTCCGCCCTTCGCCGAAGCTCTCCGGTTGTCACGGTCGCGGGCCCCGCTCATCGTCGTCATGGTGCGTAGGACGACGCCAGCCACCCTCAGGTTCCCGGCGACCTCGGAAGCGTTCGGACGACGGCTTCGACGAGGCCCTCGATGGTGTGGGGATCAGCCTCGGCGTCGACCCGCAGACCGTGCGCTCGAGCGGTCGCCGCCGTCACCGGCCCGATGACCACGACGACGGCCGGCGCGCCGGATGCGCCCACCGCCTCGACAAAGTGCTCGACCGTCGATGACGACGTGAAGGTGATGGCATCGGATCGAGCGATGGCGGCTCGCTGACGATCATCGATCGGCGCCGGTACCGTTCGGTAGGCATCGACGGCCTCGACCTCCCAACCCTTGGCCCGCAGCCCGTCGGCGAGCACGGGCCGCGCCCCTGCCGATTGGGGGAGGAACACCCGGCCCGTTCCCGCGCCGTCGCGGGCATCGAAGCGAGGGAATACTTCGACGAGTCCTTCGGCCACGCTTCGATCGGGTACGAGGTCGGCGACGACGCCGAAGGTCGCAAGCGTGGCGGCCGTCCCCGGACCGACGGCGGCGACCCGCGCCGCCCCGAAGTCGCGAGCATCTCGGAGTTGGGCGACGAGCGCAGCGACGGCGTTCGACGAGCTGCACACGACCCAATCGGCCTGCGCCACCGGCGATGCCAAATCGACACCGTCGATGGCTTCGACCTGGATGAGGGGCACCTCCACCGCCTCGGCGCCGAGCTCTTCGAGACGGCGGCGCAGGTCGGAGGCTTGCTCTCGTGTCCGGGTGACGACGATGCGGCGACCGAACAACGGTCGGGACTCGAACCACGAGAGATCGAGCCCGGCGACCGCGCCGATGACGATGGTCGACGGCGAGGCGACGTCGGCGGTTCCCAGCCCCCCCAGCGTCGTTCGAATGGTTCGCTGGTTCGGTCGGGTCCCCCATCGGACGGCGGCAACGGGTGTCTCCGCAGCCAGGCCACCAGCCATGAGACGCGCGGCAATGTCGCCGCGCGTCGCCGCACCCATCAACACGACGATGGTGCCGCCGACCCGCGCAACGGCATCCCAATCGGTCTCGGTGGCGGCCCACGGGTCTTCATGGCCCGTGACGACGGTGAACGATGTCGACACGCCGCGATGGGTGACCGGCACGCCGGCGTACGCGGGCGCGGCGATCGCCGACGTGATGCCCGGCACGATCTCGAAGGGGATACCGGCCGCCGCCAGCGCCGCCGCCTCCTCGCCGCCGCGGGCGAAGACGAAGACGTCACCGCCTTTGAGGCGCACGACCGTCTCGGCCGTGCGGCCGTGCTCGACCAACAACTGGTTGATCTCGTCCTGCGGGGTGCTCGGACCGCGTGGCGTCTTGCCGACGCTGATCCGTTCTGCAGCCGCGGGCGCCAGCTCCAGAAGCGCACCGATCGACAGGCGGTCGTAGATGACCACATCCGCTCGCCGCAAGAGCTCAGCACCCCGAACGGTCAACAGGCCGGGATCACCGGGTCCGGCGCCGACGAGGTAGACGGTCATCGCCAGTCAGTCCTCGGCAGGGTCGAGAAGCGCACGGGCGCCGGCGCCGTCGAGGAGTTCAGCGGCCAGCTCGACGCCGAGGG
>JBKJLN010000134.1:0-4662 GCA_046596935.1 Acidimicrobiales bacterium | reverse complement strand
GCCTGCGTACGGGCCAAGGAGGCTTCGGCTCCGGCGTTGCCCTTCGCCCGCACTTGCTCCTCGCGAACTTCCAGCAACTCCTGATAGGTCGACTGCTCGTCAAGGCTTCGGATGGCGTCGTCGAGGGCATCGCCCTGTTGTGCGATCCGCCAGCACTCCGATACGGCGTCGCCCAACCGGCCCCCGACGGTGATCAGCCGCTCCTGGATCGGACCGGACCGAGCCCGGGCGACGACGCCGTCGAACTTGCGTTGGGCCTGCTGGGCGTCGACGACGAATCGTCGCCACGGCTCACGGACGCGACTCGGTTCGATCCGCTCGGTCGCCTTGCGCTTCGGTACGGCCAGCGCCACACGGGCGACCCAGGCGACGACACCGAGAGCGGCGGCGGCGAGCAGGGGCGCACCGCCGGCGATGCCCGCGGCTGCGCCCGCACCGGCGAGCAGAATGGCCGATGGTGAGACGACGGCCTCGGCCACCGACCTCGTCCGTACCCGCTCGGGCAACCTCGCGATCAAGGTGTTCGGTGCCATGTCAGAAATTGCTGATGACGGCGGTGAAGACCTTGTTGATCGTCTGCGGATCGCTGGCGTCGTACGACGCCGCGTTGGTCGCCTCGGCGAGGCGCTTCAACGTCGCCTTGTCGGCGTCCTGACCGTACGCAATCGTGAAGAGCCGCACCGGTGAGCTCGACTGCCCCTCCGAACCCGACCGCAGCTTGGCGATGGTCGCATTCAAATCGTTGAAGTCGTCCTCGTTGCGACCGTCGGTGAGGAGCACCACGGCATTGATGCGGGCGGGGTCGTATTGGCTCTTCATGAACTCGAACGAGGCCGAAGAGGTCGTATAGAGAGGTGTGCCCTCGGTCGGGACAAGGGTGGCGATCTTGCGAGCGATGGCCTCACGGTTCCCCGAGATCTCGGCGATCGGAACGACATCGAGGAACTGGGTCGGCGGCTTGGGCGAGATGTTGGTGGAGAAGATGCGCAGGCCCACCTGGTCTTCGGGCTTGAACTCGTCGAGGGCTTCGATCGACGCCCGCTTGGCCAGATCGAGCTTGGTTTCCCCGCCGCCGACCTCCTCGCCCATGGATCCAGAGACGTCGATGACGAGCAACACCCTCGCCGGCTTGCGTTGCTCGCCCCACTTGTCGAGGAGGCGGCTCAACACGTCAGGCGCCGGCACCCCGAGGGTGGTCTTCGGTTCGGCCGGATTCACGCCGTTGGCGGCGACGATGGGCGCGCCGACGGGCACGGAGGGGTTGCCTGGACGAAACCCGAATTCGAGCACCTTGCGTTGGTTGGCAGGCTGCTGAACGAACGCCTCGAACGCCCGGGCCGCCTTCTTCTGATCGGGCTTCACCCACGGCGCGTCGAGCACGAAGAACGGGTTGTCCGAGAAGAGCGTGCCGTCCTTGGGATAGACGGCGACGAGGGGGACGCGGGGTTTGCGGGGTTGCTCGCCGGGGTCGAGGGTGCCGTCGGGATTTCCGGCGTTGTAGTCGAGGATCGACTTCTCCTCGACGGCGATGGCCGAGATGTACGTGAGCCCGAGTCCGGCGCGGTCGTTGCGGTAGAGGCCATTGAGGAACGTCGGCGTGATGTCGCCGTAGTGCACGACCGAGGATTCGACGCCGCGCATGAAGGCGTCGACCTCGGGTCGGCTGAGGTCCTCCAAAGTGAGGTCGCTCTGCTTGCCGGTGGCGGCGTAGTACTGGGCGATCGTGGCCGACAGGCCGCTGGTGGAGAAGTTGGGGTTGGTCTTCCCGAGCTTGAAGGCGCCCCACTCCGGATGGCCCTTGCTGGCCCAACCCTCGGGATTCTTCGCCAGCTCGAGGAGGTCACCGAAGCCGATGGGGGTCTCGGGATAGCCCAGGGCCTCGGTCATCGGCTTGGGCATGGCGATCACGAGAGGTGTGACCATGAACGGCTTGGCGTCGGCCGGCGCCATGGGCTTGGCCCCCTTGGCCTGTAGCCGTTGATTGAGGATGGCTCCCCACGAGCTGGCGGCGGGCGACCAGATGACCGGCTTGGGCCCGTCGCGCGCCGGGTCGGGCCAACTGTCGGTGAGGAGTCTGGCGCCGACGCCCGACGAGGTCTTGCCCACTCGGACGAAGGCGCACGGCTCGACCTTCTTGGCGGCGTCGCTCCCGTTGAAGTCTTCGGCAAGCGCCGTCAGCAGGTCGAACTTCTCGGGCGACACCGCCATGTCGACCGCCGCGCAGCCCTTGGGAATGTCGGCACCGCCGCCGAGGTCCGCGCCTTTGCCTTGTTCGACGTCGACGTTGCAGGCGCCGGCGACGAGCGCGAGAACGAGTGCTATCAGAATCGGGGTGCGACGCTTCATCGACATTCCTTACGAGGTCCGCAGAGCTAGCAGCACGCCTGGCGAGGGTAGCCCTTCGGTCTTGGCGTTCGGCTGCACCTTCCATCCCGCGCGACCCAGAGCCCCGGCGACCTTCTTCTCGTCGATGCTTCGACCGCCTTGGGTCGTGGGCGTGTAGGTGACGGCGATGGTCGCAATCGGTGTCGGGGTTTTGACCTCGACGCTGACGTTGCCCCCGATGGCACCGACGCCGGCGCCCCCGGTGACGAAGACGCTGGCCGATCCCTGCTGGAGGAGGAACGATTCGAGCGAACCGGCTCCGAAACCGGGTGCGGCGAGGAGCCGGAGGTTGAGGTTTTCGAGCCATGTCCGCGCGTCGGGCTGCTCCTCGAGGTCGTTGGTGGCGAAGTCGGATTTGCCGAGGAATCCGCTGAGGGCGGCGGCGCGAAGGAAGAGCCCACCGGGGGTTCGGGCGGAATCGCCACCGATGCGGAACGCCGGCTGTTGGGCGGCGTCCCCGAGGCATTTCCAGGTCACTTCGGGGGCGCAGGGCGGTGGCAGCTGGCCTTTCCTCGCCACGGCCACGATCGGCGCCGCCGCGAGGCCGCGGCTGTTGGGCCCGAACATCTGCGGTCGGGAGCCCGACCGGCTGCGTTCGTCGTCGACCATCGCCGGCCAAGGACCAGCTACCAGCCAGCCGGCCACGCCGGCTTCGGCGGCGCTTCTCGACAGGACGAGTCGGCTGAAGGTCATGGCCGTCGGCTCGATGACGACGTCGCCTCCAAGGACGTCGCAGACGGGCCCGAGTTCCTCGGCGCACACGATGGCTCCAGAGGCCGACCTTCCGGCACCTGACCCGCCATCACCGTCAGGTTGGCGCGACGAGCGGTACGCGAGGGCGCCGGCCACCATGGCGACGGCGGCAATGAGGGCAAGGATCCGCTTGGCCATCAGCCCGGCTCCGGCACGATGTCGGCGGGAACGAGTTCCATGAGCTGTTCGTTGGTCGGCTCGTCGATCACGACGAGCCTGCTGGCTTGTTTTGCCATGGCCGACTCGAAGAGGTTCCGGGCAACACGGCCGTTGCCAAAGCCCTTGTCGTGCGTCTGGGCGTCGAAGAACGTCTTCGCCTCCGACTTGGACTCGGCGTTGCAGGTGTACGAGGCCTTCTTGCACATCGATTCGAAGATGCTGACGAGCTCGTCGGTCGTGTAGTCGGGAAAGTGGATGGTCTTCGGAAAGCGCGAGCGCAGCCCCGGGTTCGACTCGATGAACTCGTGCATCTCGTCCGGATAGCCGGCGGCGATGACCACCAGGTCGTCGCGGTGATCTTCGATCAGCTTCACCAGGGTGTCGATGGCCTCTTGGCCGAAGTCGCTCCCGCTTCCGCCACCCGAACGCGCCAGCGCGTAGGCCTCGTCGATCAACAGCACTCCTCCGAGGGCGGAGGCGACGACCTCCGTCACCTTGAGGGCCGTCTGACCCACGAACCCGGCGACCAAGCCGGCACGATCGGTTTCCACGAGGTGTCCCTTCTCGACGACGTGGAGGGTGCGGTAGATCTGCGCCAACAGACGCGCCACCGTCGTCTTGCCGGTGCCCGGATTCCCGGTGAAGACCAGGTGTCGGCTCGAGTCGGCAACGGGCAGGCCCCGCTCCTTGCGCAGCTTCTGCACCTGGAGGAGGTTGGTCACCAGCTTGACCTCCGACTTCACCGGCGCCAGTCCGACGAGCCCGTCCAGCTCGGCGAGCAGCTCTTCGAGGGGCCGGGCCGGTTCTTGCGGCTCGGAGGGCGGGCGGGCGGCAGCGGCCTCGCTCGCCGGTGCCCCCGTGGCTCCGCCCGGACGCGCCAGTCCGCCGCGGTCGATGGCCCGCAACAAGACGCTGCGGAACCGCTCGACCCCGGCCATCTCGGGGTCACTCGGAACCTCGTCGGTCGCGCACACGGTGTGGGCGAGCGTCATCGCCAGCTCGTAATAGCGCCAGGCGTGACGGGTCTGCCGTCGGCGATCGGTCTCGACCAGGATGTCGAAGAGCAACGATGGTGCTGCCAGCCACGCACGCTTGCCGGTCACCAACTCGGCCTTGCGGACATCGTCGGGTGTGGCGTGGATCAGCATCGTGTTCATCCGGGGAGCGAAGGCCGTGATGAGAGCCCACAGCTCCTCGTCGGTCTGGCGGGAGTCGACGTCGATGAACGCCGCCACCAGATTGAAGGCTTCGTTGGTGACGTCCATCGGCGGCTTGTCGCCGGAGAGACTGGGCACGACCTCGCCGGCGATCTCGCCGAGCACGGGCGAGAGCTCCTCGATGAACCGGCGAACCGGTGCCTCCAGC
>JBKJLN010000046.1:0-3135 GCA_046596935.1 Acidimicrobiales bacterium | reverse complement strand
ATGCTCTTCCCCGGGGGGAGTGGGCGGCTGAAGCTCACCGACCCCGACAACCTTCTCGACACGGGCATCGAGGTCGAAGCCCGCCCGTCAGGCAAGAACGTCCGGCAACTCTCGTTGCTCTCGGGCGGCGAACGATCGCTCACGGCGCTGGCCTTTCTCTTTGCCGTTTTCCGCAGCCGGCCGTCGCCCTTCTATTTGATGGACGAAGTCGAGGCCGCCCTCGACGACGTGAACCTCCACCGGTTCCTCGACCTCATCGCCGAGTTCCGGCGGGAAGCCCAGCTCGTGATCGTCAGCCACCAGAAGCGCACGATGGAAACGGCCGACTGCCTCTACGGCGTGACGATGCAACCGGGCGGCTCCAGTCGCGTTATCAGCGAGAAGGTCTCCAGCTGAAGTAGCAGCGACCGTATGCTCGCCGCATGCGGCGGCGGCTTCTCCTCCTGGTCACAGTTCTTGCACTCCTCGTCGGCGCAAGCCCGGCCGGGGCCGTGCACTGGCCCAACGCCGGCGGCGATGCGGGGCGTTCAGGAGCCCAGGCCGTCGACCAGGGGGGCGTCCCCATCCAGTTCTTGTATTCGCGCACCGGCCTGGCCGATCGCGACGTCCGCACCTCGCTGCTGACCACGGCCGGCACGCCGAGCACCCAGCGATTGGTCTACGGCACCGAGGACGGTTTCATCCTCCTCCGCACCCTGCTGACCGGGGCCCCCGTCGGAGCTCCGGGCGGCATCGACCTCGGGGCCGACCCCTTCCCCTTCGGGAGCTCGGGGAGCGCCAGCTTCGTCGACTCGTCGGCCGGAGACGCTCTCGGACAGGTGTTCTCGGTGCACAACGAGGTCTACAGCGACGGGAGCATCGGCCTGCAGTTGGCCCAGATCGATGAAGCCTCGGGCCAGCGCGCTCGCGACGACATCGATCTCGCCGGCACCATCGGCTACCGGATCCAGAGCGCGGCGCTGCTCACTCCCGCAGGCGCCGGCGGAACGCGCAGCCTCTTCTTCATCGCGGCCGAGCGGTCGGGCACGAACGAGAAGTTGTTCAAGCTTTCGGTGTCGAATGCGGGCGCTGTCGACGCCGTCATCGGGGCGGCGGTGTCGACCCCCGACGTCAACGCCAACCCGTCGGCGAGTCCGACACTCGTCTATCTGCGCGACGCCGCCGGTAACCCCACCGCCTACGTGGCCGTGTCGACGTTCGACGGGATCGTCACGTTCGCATCCGCCGATCTCGCCGCCGGTCCGTCCTCTCTCGGCATCGGCGAGGCCGTCCAGACGCCGTCGACACCGGTCACTGCCAGCGGGAACCCGCCCGGCGCCCCCGGCAGTGGCGCGACGGTCGCACCCGCCATCTACGCCGCCAGCAGCACCGGCGGCCCCAATGGCACCACGCGGCTGCACAAGTTCACCCAGGAAGGCAACGACCAGACGCTCGCCCGGGCCACCAGTGTCTCTGTCGGCGGCGAGGCGGCGCCCGGGCTGGCCATCACCCCGGACGGCCGCCGGGTGATCGTCTCCACCTCGAAGAACCTCATCGGGCTGAACACCACTGACCTCGGGGTGACGGCGCGCTTCAACGCAACCGACGACCTCGTGGCCGGTGCGACCGGGTTTCGGCGCACCACTGCCGTGGCCACGGGAGAGATCGTGTTCATCGTGTCGGACGGGGGCCGCCAGCTGGCCCTCGACCGCGACTCGCTGCAGCCGGTCGACACCGATCTCTTCGCACCCGCCCGCTCGTCCGACGGATCGACATTCTCGATCGGTCAGCCGTCGATCAGCCGCCGGTTCCTCCAAGTCGCCACGGATCGGGGGATCTTCGTCTACGGCCTCCGGCGGGCGTCGCCGCCAACGGGGTACTGGCTGGCGGCCAGCGACGGTGGGATCTTCAGCTACGGCGACGCCGGGTTCTTCGGCTCCACAGGCGATATAGCCCTGAACAAGCCGATCGTCACGATGGCGGCGACGCCGACCCGCGAGGGCTACTGGCTCACGGCGAGCGACGGCGGCATCTTCGCTTTCGGCGACGCCGCCTTCCTCGGATCGACCGGGGGGATCGCGCTGACCTCGCCGGTCGTCGGGATGGTGCCGACCCGCTCTGGCCTCGGCTACTGGCTGGTGGCGGCCGACGGTGGTGTGTTCGCCTTCGGTGATGCCGTGTTCTACGGATCGACGGGCGACATCACGCTCAACAAGCCGATCGTCGGGATGGCGACCACGCCGGCAGGAGACGGGTACTGGCTCGTCGCTTCCGACGGCGGCATTTTTGCCTTCGGCGACGCCCCCTTCGTGGGTTCGACGGGGGACATCGCCCTCACCAAACCCATCGTCGGGATGGCCGGGTTGCCCACGGGCATCGGGTACTGGCTGGTGGCTTCCGACGGCGGCATCTTTGCCTTCGGTCGCGCCAACTTCTTCGGGTCGACCGGCGACATCGCGCTCAACTCCCCGATCGTCGGGATGGCACCGAGCGCCACCGGTCAGGGCTACCTCTTCACCGCCGCCGACGGCGGGGTCTTCGTGTTCGGTGACGCGCCGTTCTTCGGCTCGGCCGCCGAACTCGGCCGGCTCAACCGCCCCGTCACGACCGTCGCCGCCAAACCCTAGGCCCACCCCTCCATCGCTTCGCGGGCAGAAGTCGGAGCCCCTTGGAGCCCTTAGGCTTCGGCTCGATGGAGCCGATTCTTCTTGTCATCATCCTCGCCGTCGTCGTGCTGGCCGGCGGGGCCTTCGCCGTGTCCGCTCGTCGGCGTACTCGTGGGGTCGAGCTCGAACCGCCGCCGCGGGACCGCACCCGTCCGGTCTCGCCCGGTCGCCCGGGCACGCCGACGCTCCCGCGACCGGCGGATCGTCCAGCGGCCGACGCGCCACCGGACGAGACCGTCGTCGTCGACGACGAGCTGCGCCGCCAGGTCGACGAGGCCTTGGCCGAGCCCGAGGTCGCCCCTGAGCCAGAGCCGGAGGTCGCACCCGCACCGGTCAAGCCCCGCTTCCGGGATCGGTTGGGGAAGGCCCGCACCCTCTTCTCCGGCTACTTCGGCTCGATCCTCTCCCGCACGGCCATCGACGCCGAGACGTGGGATGACCTCGAGGAAGCGCTCATCCGTGCCGACGTCGGCGCCGGCCTGACGGGTGA
>JBKJLN010000469.1:0-2802 GCA_046596935.1 Acidimicrobiales bacterium | reverse complement strand
AGCACGCCCGCCACCCGTTCTTCGTCACCGGCGGGGTCACGCCCGAGACCGTTCTGGGCATGGTCGACGCTGGGGCGAAACGGTTCGTCGTCGTCCGCTACCTCACCGAAGCACCTGCGCCCGAGCAAGCGGCACGAGCCCTCCGAAGCGAGATCGACCGGGCCTGGTCGTAGCCGCGTCGAGGACCTCGGACCTACTGGCGATCGAGCCAGCCGAGCAGGACGGCGACGGCTCGCGGGTCGTGACGAAGGCGGTGGCCGGCGCCGGTGATGACCCGCAACTCGGATGCGTCGGCGGAATCAGCCAGGACCCGAGCGTCCGACAACGGCACCACGTCGTCGATGCTGCCGTGGACGATCATGAGCGGCCTCGGCGCCAGGCGGTCGACGCAGCCGAGGGCCCGATGCTCCTTGAGTTCCTGGGCCCAGGAGGTGACGTCGTCGGGAAAACCGGGCGTTCGGATGACCCCGAGCTTCCGGGTGGTCGCCAGGAACTGTCGCGGGTCGGCCGCCCACTCGTCGAAGTCGGCGGGCGCCCCGAAGGTGGCCACACCGCGCACGTCCGGATCATCGGCCGCCGCGCAGATGGCAAGGGCGCCACCGGTCCGGAACCCGGCGAGCCAGACCCCATCGACGTCGTCCTGGGCGCGGAGGTGGGCGATCGCCGCCTGCAGATCACGCAACCACCCGGCCATCGAGAAGTCACCCTCCGACTGCCCGGTGCCGCGGAAGTTGAAGACCATCACCGTCCAGTCGGCGTCGGCAGCCAGGCGGTCGGCGAAATCGGGATAGGTGCGTCCGGAGCTCTCCGACCAGCGGGGGCCGGTGGGGAAGCCGTGGGCCAGCACGAGCCCACGCCGCCGGGCGTTCGTCGACGTCGATTCCGGCCGGCCGATGTGGGCCCACAGCCGCAACCCGTCGGAATCGATCATCTCGGTCATGGCGACATCAAGGTACAGGCGTCATGTCCCGGATCGTGGGCACGTTTTCCTGCGATGGCGTTATTGACGCGCCTGGCGAATGCAGTGACGGCACGGCTTGAAGCCACGATTCCGGGCTTCGGGCACGGTGTCGGGAGAGATGGCAAGGAACTGTTCGGATGCCATCAGGTCGTCGAGGCCGCAGGCGTCGGTGATCTTGTCGAGATCGTGAACGATCTGGGATCGCTTGTCGCCGAGATGCTGGTAGTGCTCGAAACGGATGGGCCGGCTCACGGCCCGGATCCTAGAGGTCGGTCCCGGCCGTCGGGAGCGCCAGCGAGCAGGCCGCAGCCGAGCGGAAAGGAGCGCCAGCGACGCAGAGCGAGGCCAAAGAGCAACGCGCTTCGGGGGCCCCTTGGGGGCCCCCGAAGTTTCGTTTCGTTGCTGAACGGCTCGGCGACTAGTTGCCGGCGATCCGATCGGCGACCACGACGAACTCAGCTTCCTTGCGCTTGGCCGACGTCATGACGACTCCGAGCAGGCTCAGGATGGTTCCGAGTGCGACGAGGGGGAGCAGCGTGAAGCCCGTGCGGGCCAGGCTGCTGCTTGCGACGGCGCCACGCTCGAGCTGCACGCCGAGCACCCGGGTCGGACGACCCTTCGGCTGCGAGGTACCACTCGAGACGGCGGGAGCGCCAAGGTCTTCGGAGCCGACGACCGGAGCAGCCGGAGCTGCTGAGGTGAGGTCAGCGGCGAGGACGCTGGTGCCGAGCGGTGCGCCTTCCGTCGTCACCGCAGGGGTGACAGCGGGGAGGATCTCGCTCGTGCCGTTCTTGATGACGACCGGTGCCGGCGTGATGGTGCCGGGGTTGTTGCCCGGGGTGTTGCCGGGGTTGTTGCCGGGCGTCGGGGTGATGATCGGGTCAGTCGAATCGCCCTTGACGCAGGAGGAGCCTCCGTTGCCTTCGTCGATCAGACGGTCGCCGTAGGTCATGCCGCTCTCGAACTTGGTGATCACGTCACCGAGAACGAAGTCGACCTGGAAGAAGCACTTCGGAACGGTGACGGTGAGCGAGTACTCGCCGGGACCAAAGGTCCCGGTGTCGGACTTGTGCACCGAGAGCTCCGAGGGGGTGAAGTCCTTCGACTTGGCCTTGTAGGACACCAGGGACACCTTCTGGGTCGGGCAGTTCGCAGAGATCGTGAAGTTGGCCTTCACGGTGTCTCCGGAGTGCACGTTGCCGGTGAGGTCACTGACGTCCGTGCCGTCCACCTTGTAGGAGTGGGCGGTCATCGCAGCTTTGCCCGCCGGACAAGCCGGCGTGGGGTCGTCGTCGCCACCAGGAGGCGGCGGCGGCGGCGTTGTGGACCCGCAGCTCGTGTGTGCGGGGTTTCCCTTGGCAATGCCATGGTTGCCGTCGCACTCGTAGCCGTTGTTGTGATCCTGCGGCCCGGGCTGTTGTCCGGGAGGGTTCTTGTCGTCGGCGTTGCCGACGCACCCTGCACAAGGCCGACCGTTCGCGCCCCCACCACCATTGCCGTTGGCCGAGTCGGCGTTCCGGGGACAAGTGTTGTTGTAAGGACCACTTTGGTTGGCTCCATGCCCGGTGTTGCTGTTGGGACTGCCGTCGCACGTTTGCGAGGAAGAGCTCTTGCCCTGGGACCCCTTCTCCTGAGTCGGCGCTGCGGATGCGGTGCCGGTGAGGAACGAGAGCCCCAGCGCGAGCCCCAACCCGAAGGTCGTGACACGGCGGATTTTGCGGTTGGTGTTCTGCTTCATGGGTGATGCGCTCCCGTCCAAGTAGAGGGGGCTCCGGGAATTTCCCATCGCCTCGTGCTGGTCGGGTCGGTCTCGCCACTCACTCCCCGGGCCACCTAGGCGA
>JBKJLN010000405.1:0-3776 GCA_046596935.1 Acidimicrobiales bacterium | reverse complement strand
CCGGACGGTGCTGCGTTCGTGTTCACTCCGAACGAACCGGCCGACCTCGAGAATCCGTTTCATGTACATCTCTTCACTGCTGCCTCTTTCCGGGCAGCACTGGAAGAGCATTTCGAGGACGTGTGGGTCGGCGGCCACGACGGCACCGCTGCGGTGAAGGCCGACTTCGCGGCGCGTCGCGCCACTGCGCAGAAGTTGTTGCGTCTCGACTTCCTCGGAATCCGGCGCCGGATCCCGCACCGTTGGTACGTCGCCGGATACGGGGCGTCGACCCGCGTCTTTTACCGCCTCCAGGCCCGCCGGCACGCAGGTGGTGCCACCGACATCACGGCCGCCGACTTCTCGGCCGTCGATTCTGTCGACGAGACCACCCTGAACCTCTTCGCCATAGCCCGTTGCCCCCGCACGGCATCTGCGCGTCCTTAGCGGCGGCTCCGACTTGTTGCTCTTCTCCCTGACGGCAATCGTCGTCTCGACCTGGCTGGCGCTGGCGCTGGCGGGCGTACCCGTGTTGCTTCACCTGACGGAGCGGCAACAGCAGCTCATCCTCCCGGGCCTCCCGGTCGTCGGAGCGATGTCGCTGGTGGTGTTGGTGCACTGGCCGGCGGCGGTTCTGCCGACTCCGATCTCCCTCGGGCTGAGCGCGGTGGTACTGCTCGGGTTCGGGGTCATCGGCTGGCGGCGCGGTGGGAGAGTGCATCTGTCGTTGCGGAAGTTCGGGCCGCTGGCGCTGGCGCTGATCCTCGGCGTCGTTCCCATGGTGCTCGCGCTGCTCCCGACGTCCCAGCTCGATCGGCCCCGACTCGTGCAGCCCACCTTCAACAACGACGCCTTCGCCTACGTCTCCGTGAGCTCGTGGCTTCGCGAGAACCCGTCGCTCGACATTCCGAAGCCCGTCGAAGATGCCCCCGTTTATGGCTACGTGGGCCGACATCTCGACATCGGCTTGCGCATCGGCGAGGAGTTTCTTCAGGTCGGCGGCGCCCTGATCAACGGACGCGACGTGGCCTCGACGTGGTACGTCGTGCTGGCGACATGGATTCTCGTGCTGCCCGGCGCGATGTGGGCGGCGTGTCGGCTCACCGGTCTCTCGAGCCCGCTGGGAGCGGCAGCGGCTTTCGTGGCCGGCACCTCGGCGGTGCTTCTCAGCCAGGTGTACAACCAGAACTCTGCCGCCGTGCTCGGCATCGCCATTGCGCCGTTGGCCATTGCCGCGCTCGTTCGGCGGCTCGACGGCGACGACATCCTTCCCCGCTGGGCCGCGCCCCTCGCCTTGACCGCCCTCGCCGGCACCTACACCGAGTACCTGCCGGTTTTGCTCCCCGGCCTGGCCGTGTTCGCCGGCGTCCGTCATCCGAGGAACTACCCCGTCGTCGGCGGTCGGGGAATCGTCGCCCTGGCGGCTGCGCTCGTGGTCTCCCCATTCGTGTGGTTCAACGTCGGGCGTTCGCTTCTCTTGGAGAAGGGCTTGACCGCGCCGGGGGTGGAGTCGTCGTTCATCCACGCCCCAGGACTCACGATCCTTGATCGAGTCGTTGGAGCCACATGGCTCGACGGGTTCTCGGAATCGAGTGTCGGGCGCTGGTTGAGCCTTCTCCTCGCCCTCGGCCTCGTCGGAGCACTCAGTGATCGGCGACTCCGCCGAATGTGGCTCCCGATCCTTGGGGGGGCGGTGGCCGCCATTGGATACCTCACCTTCGTGCACGCGTTTCCTTACGGTCAACAGCGCGCCGTGCAGATCATGGTGCCGCTTGCCCTGCTGGTGGCGACTGTCGGCTTCGGGGAGTTCGTGAGGCTGGCTCGCAGGGTCGTGCCGTCAGGGCGAAGCGCATTGCGTGGTGTGCTGTCGGCGCCGTTGGTCCTCGCCGGTGTCATGTTTCCGGTCGTGAACATCTCGTCGAGCGTCCGCTGGGAGCGGCAGTTCCAGGTTGCCGCCCGGACGGTCGACGCATCATTTCTCGAAGGCGTCGGGTGGATCAAGGACTTCGACCACGCCGACGGGGCCGAGACGCTCCTGGTCGACTCCAACTTCTTCGAGCAGCTGTGGCTGACCTACGAGCTGCGCCACGAGGAAAGGCTCGCCTATCCGTTCCTCTATCCCGACTACATGAATGTCGGGCGGTATGACCGGTGGGACGGTCGCCTCCGGCGGTTCGTCCTCGTCGGGAGGGATGACTACATCGACGTGGATCCCGGTGTCGTCGTGCGGGAGAATGCGCGATTCCTCCTGCTCGATCTCGCTCAGGGCGACGCCGTCATCGCGACGCCGTCGGTCAACTGGGGCGGTGGAGAGCGGCGTCCCGAGGGTGTCGGTCACTGGATGGTGAACGCCGGTGAGGTGCTCGTGATTCGGACGCCGGGCGCTCCCACCTCGCTGCTGATCGAAGGGAACGCGTTGCCGGACCTCGATCCGTTGCCGTTGAACATCGTGACGGCCGAGGCCGAACTGGTCGCCTCCGGATCGATCGGCGCCGAATCGACGCTGTTGCGGGCCACGTTGCCCGACCGCCCAGCGGTCCTGCTGTTCTTCAACAACGGGAAGCAGGCGCAGCGTCCTTCGTCCGGTGGCGACGCGGGGGACCGTTCCTACTACCTCACTCGAGTGGCTCGTGAGTGAGGACTACGACGTCGCCATCGTCCTCAACTACTACCGACCGTACGTGAGCGGTCTCACCGCGACCGCCGCCGTCGTCGCCGAGGGCCTGGCGGCCCGCGGCTGGCGCGTTGCCGTCATCGCTGCGCGCCACGATCGCCAGCTCCCGCCGTTCGAGGTCATCGCCGGAGTCGACGTGCATCGGACGCGAGTTGTCGGACGGTATGGAAAAGGCGTGATCAGTCCGACGTTTCTCACGGTTGCGCGACAGGTGATGCGCAGGTCTCGCGTGGTGAACCTCCATCTTCCCATGCTCGAGGCCGGGCTTCTGGTCCGCTTGGCTGCGAAGACGCCCGTGGCCGTGACCTATCAATGCGACGTGAACCTCGGCAATTCCATCATCGACAGACCGATCGTCCGGGTCATGGACGCAGCCACCCGAGGAGCGATGCGGCGGGCGGCCCAGGTGATCGTGTCGTCGATGGACTATGCATCGGTTTCGAGGGTCGCAGGGGCGCTTCCGTCGGTGCCCTCCGAAGTGGCGCCGCCGTCCGAGAGGCGAACGGGTGGCGTGCCGAGGTTCCGTGAGGGTCAAGGCCCGCACATCGGGTTCCTCGGACGGATCGTCGAAGAAAAAGGCCTCGAGTATCTGGTGCGCGCCTTCCACCGCATCGACGATCCGACCGCCCGACTCCTGGTGGGAGGCGACTCCGAGAAGGTCGCCGGGGGCAGCGTCATCGAGTCGGTCCGGAGGGCCTCGGACGGAGACGAACGGATCCGCTTTCTCGGGTTCCTACCCGACGACCTCCTCGGCGACTTCTATGCATCGCTCGATGCGTTCGCGCTTCCGTCGGTGAACTCCCTCGAAGCGTTCGGGATCGTGCAGGTGGAGGCGATGCTGGCGGGCATACCTGTGGTTGCTTCCGATCTACCTGGCGTACGGATGCCGATCCGAGTCACCGGGTTTGGCCGCCTCGTCCCGCCCCGCGACGTGGCGGCGCTGAGTATCGCTCTCGCCGAGGTGCTTGTGGTTCCGAGAGCGGAGTGGGCCGAACCGGCCCGCCTCGCACGAGACTGCTACAGCACTGAAGCGACCATCAACGGCTACGAGCGCGTGCTGCGAGAGCTGGCCGACAGCGGGACGCGCTTCAGGGCTCGATGATCTCGTGGTCGCCGCCGAGGG
>JBKJLN010000370.1:0-8281 GCA_046596935.1 Acidimicrobiales bacterium | reverse complement strand
CTCGATGACGACGTGCCACGCCAACAGCTGCGACGACGCCCTCCGCCGGCTCGAGACCATGGTGCTGCTGGCCGAGGCGGGGTTGCCGCTTCCGGCCGTCCGTGAGCAGTTGGCGTCGGCGGTCGATCTCGTGGTGCAACTCGTGCGCTTCGATGGTCGCCGACAGGTCGCCGCCGTCGCCGAGGTCGCGCCCGCTGACACCGGGGCGACTGCCGATCCCGGCACCAGGACGCGTCTCTTGGCAACGGCGGAGGGCTTGGTGGCGATCCCGACCCGTCCTCGTCTTCGGAACTCGGAATCGTGATGCCGCCTCCTTCGGCGGTAGCGGCTCGGCGTCGTGCTCGGGGGCTCCGCGCCGACAGCAAACCCGAGATCGACGCCGTCACCCGGTTTCTTTCCTCTCTCGAGCTTCCTGGTGGCATGGGTCGTCACGGTCCGACGGTCGGCTGGGGCATCGCCGGGTTGCTGGTGCTGGCGTCGATCTCGGGCGGTCCCGGAGTGCTGGTCGTGACGTTGTTGGCCTTGGCGGTGGGAGTGCGGATTCTTCGTCGTGGCGCCCCCGCCCGCCGGGATGCGGCCATTGACCGCGACCTGCCCGTCGCCCTCGAGGCAGTGGCCCGTCACCTTCGAGGAGGAGGATCGCTCGCACAGGCGATCTCTGGGGCCCGCCCGCCCGTCGACGGGGCGTTGGCCGATCACTGGGACCGACTGGTCGCCGACGTCTCGACGATGGGCGTCGTCGCGGCGCTCGATCGGTGGACGACCGCCGACGCCCGGCCGACGCGACCTGCCGAGTTCCTCGCCGCCGCCGCGCTGGCGTTGGCCGCCGAGACCGGTGGATCCCCGGCCCGAGCTGTCGACGGTGTGGCCGCCACCCTGCGCTCCCGCGTTGCGCTGAACGAAGAGATCCGGGCCCTCTCGTCGCAGGCCAGGGCCTCGGCCATGGTGATCGGCGCCGCACCCCTCGTCTTTGGCGCCCTCGCAGGGATCACCGACGGGCGTACGGCGGCGTACTTTCGCTCAGCGCCCGGCCTGGTGCTCTTGGTGGCGGGTATCGGCCTCGATGCCCTCGGCCTCTTCTGGATGATGCGGTTGTGCCGGCCACCGGCATGATCGGCGGAACGCTCACCGCCGCCTGGGTTGCGTTCACCGTCACGGTGATCACGATCCACCGCCCCCGCCCGCCAGCACGCCGATCACAACTCGTCGCTCCCTCGGTGGTGAAGCAGCACGGACCCGTCGCTCGAAGGTGGGGTCGTCGGCGCCGAGCCCGCCAGCACCGATCCCTCACGGAGGCCGGAGTCCCTGATCTCGTCGACCTCTTCGCCGTGGCCGTCGGCGCCGGCCTCAACGTTCGCCTGGCCGTCGAGGCGGTCAGCCGGCGGGCACCCGCGAGACCGATCGCCCTCGCCTTCCGTCGAGTCGTCGATGAGGTCAACGCCGGGGGCAGGCTGGCCGAGGCGCTCGAGACCCTGCCGCAACGACTCGACGCCGAGGCGGTCCGTCCCCTGGTGCGGGCGCTCGTCGACGCCGAGCGGTACGGCGAAGCCCTCGGCCCGACCCTCGACCGACTGGCCGACGAAGCGCGGCGATCCCGTCAACGTCGCGCCGAGGAGGCCGCTCGGCGCGTACCGGTGAAGTTGCTCTTCCCCCTGGTGGCCTGCGTGTTGCCGGCTTTCGGCCTGCTCACCGTGGCCCCATTGATCGCCGGCGGCCTGCGGGCCCTGCGCCTCTAGCCCTCACACCACCAAAGGAATCTCCCATGCCGACATTGCTCTTCGTCCAGATCCACCTCCTGTCCTTCCTCTCGGCGACCGTTCACCGGGCTCGCCACCACCGCGACGAGAACGGTCAGGCGACCGCCGAGTACGCCTTGGTGCTCCTCGGCGCCGCCGCCATCGCCGGGCTCTTCATCGCCTGGGCGACGAAGACCAATGCGCCGGGCAAACTTCTGGACACGATCTTCGACAAGGTCCTCGTCCGGGCCGAGTCCCAGTAGTGCGGGGGGCCTCGGACGAGGGCCAGGCGGCCACGGAGCTGGCCCTCGTCCTGCCCCTAGTCGTGCTCCTCCTCCTGGCGGTCGTGCAGGTGACCCTGGTGGCCCGTGACCAGCTCCTCGTCGTGCAGGCGGCGCGGGCCGCTGGCCGGGAGGCGGCGGTCGATCCCCGCCCGGCGTCGGTCTTGGCTGCGGCCCGGGGAGTCGGCGGACTCAAGTCCGAGGGCATGGCGACCGATCTCTCGCAGGGGAAAGGGACTTCTGGCATCATCTCGGTCCGGGTGAGGTATCGCTCGGCCACCGACGTGGCGCTCATCGGCCCCCTCCTCCCCGACGTTTTGCTCCAGGCAAAAGCCGCAATACGGGTGGAATCGGGACACGTTGGGCAAAGAAAGCCCGACGCAGCAAGAAAAGCAGCAGGAACCGCGTCATGAAGCAGCGAATGCTGCGTCAAGGGGATCAGACGGGCCGCAGCCCGTTCGGAACGAACGAGTACCATTTTCAGGCCCAGCGGGTGGGGCCCTAGACAAGAGGAGCAACATGCGTACGATTCGACGGGTCGGCGGTCTCGCGGTCGCAGGACTTCTGCTAGGTGCAGTGGTCAGCGGACCGGCTGCGTCGGCCGATACGCCGGCGGCCTACGCAGGTTCGGCCTCAGCCCAGGCACTGAAGCTCTCACTCGGAAGTGGTTCGCTCACGGCAGGTATTTCGGAGGCGAAGGCGGCTTCGGATGGCACCGGCGCAGCCACGGGGACCGGCTCGATCACCCCGGCAGGCGTCACCGGCAATGCCAAGGCGGCGAATCCCCCCGGCGAGACCAAGCCCGAGATCTGTGGCGCCGCTGGCGCCCCCCCCGCCCCGCTGAACGTGCTCTCCCTCGGCCTCGCCTGTGGCACCGCTGCGGCCACCGGTACCGGCCTCACCTCGGTCGCTTCGGCGAGGGGCGAGGTTGCCCGCCTCGATGTCACCGCGAACACGGTGCTCGCTGGCCCGCTGGCCCCGGTCACCGGCCCGCTGACGACCACGGTCGGATCTACGACGACGACTGTTTGCGCAGCCCTCCCGGTGGCCCCTCTCCAGGACGCGTGCAAGCAAGTCACGGGCACCATCAACGAGATCGTGCAGAGCCTCGTTTCCACCCAGACGCTCAGCCTCGACGCCGGCAACTCGACCTCCCGCGTCTCCGTCGCCGGGAACACCGTCACCTCCGAGGGCACAGCGTCCGGCGCCGTCATCGCACTGCTGCCGAACGCCACCCTGAACGGCACCCCCGTCGGCGGGCCGTTGGCCACGATCACCGTGGCTCGGGCCGAGGCCAAGGTCCTCTGCGATCTCGCCTCCGGAACGGCAACCCCGTCATTCGACCCGGCCCTGGTCCGGGTGAAGCTGTCAGCGCCGGTCGTTGCCCTGCTTCCCGCCCTCCCGAACCTCATCCCGGGCGTGACGCTGGTCAATGGCGAGTTCACCATCGCACCCGGCCAGAGCCAGACCATCCTCGCCGGCACGCCGCTGCAGACCGAGATCGTGGTCGGCGCCGGCAAGAAGACGGTGAACCCCGACGGAACGGCCTCGGCGGTCTCTGATGGCGTCAAGGTGCATGCCCTCCAGCTGATCGGTAGCACCGTCGCTCCGCTCGCCGGCGGGCTGCTCTTCGACCTCGCCCACGCTGAGGCTGCTGGCGGCTGCGTGGCTGCGACCGTCACCCCCGTCGAGACCCCCCGGGCGGCGGCCCCCGAGGTTCCCCAGCAGCTGCCCCGCACCGGTGGCACGCCGTGGATGCCCATCGTCGGCGTCGCCGGCCTGGCCCTCGTGGTGATCTCTCGCCGGGCGCTCCGCTCGAACTAGCGCTGCTGTCCTGCTGATCTGACGGGCGAAGGCCCCGAAGCCTCTGGCTTCGGGGCCTTCGCTACGCTCGAACCACTGTGAGGTGATGCACCTGTGGATCCGGTGATCCGCTTCCTTCGCGCCAACCCGTGGGCGCGACGAGGCCTGTCTGCACTTTCGGGAATGCTGCTCATCGCCGCCGTTGGCGTGCTCGGGTATCCCGTGTACACGAACGTCTACCGCGATCGAGTGCAGAGTCGACTCGATCGGGAAATCGCCAGTCCGCAGGTGAAGCAGGCCTATCGCCAAGGCGAGCTCGCCGTCGGCGATCCCCTCACCCGCATCAAGATCCCGTCGATCGGCGTCGACACCGTGGTGGTGGAAGGAACGTCGGCGAGCGCGCTCCGGGCCGGTGCCGGGCACTATCCGGGCACACCGCTGCCCTGCGAGGCGGGCAATGTCGCCATCGCCGGCCACCGGACGACCTATGGCAAGCCCTTCAACCAACTCGATCGACTCAAGAGCGGCGACGTCGTCACCCTGGAAACGCCCGTCGGGTCGTGCACCTACCAGATCGTCGTCGGGCCCACGGTCACTGATCCGACCGACTTCGCCATCGTCGCCAACGACCCCGGCCAGCAGATGCTGACACTGACGACGTGCCATCCCAAGGGCTCGGCGGCCAAGCGGCTGTACGTGAAGGCCAAGCTCGTCGAGGGGCCCGGCCCGTCCGCATGACGTGGGGTCGTGTGGCCGCTGCTGTCGCCGGTCTGACACTCGCAGCCGGCGCGCTGGGAATCCCGGCCGCCGGCGGTCAAACGACCGACGGGTGCATCAGCGTCAACAACCTCGACGAGATGTCGGTGCAAGTGGGAAGCCCGACCGGGACGGACCCCCGGACGAGTCCGTCCGTTCCCATCGAGGTCCAGGCCACCAACACCAGCACCCGCAAGACACTGCCAACCGATCCCGACCCGGTGCTCACCCGGATCACGGCTCGATTGGTCTCGTGTCGCGACGGGCAGGTGCTGCCAGTCGAAACCCAGCGTTCGACGACGTCGCCGGCATCCGACACGATGTCGCTCTCGTGGACGCCGGAGCCGATTCCGACCAACGGACCGTTCGCCATCGAGTTCGTGATCACCGGCAACCGGCCGGGCAGCCCACCGCAGTCGAGCCGCGTCGTGACCCCGTTCTCGCTCGCCGTGCCGCCTCATCGCCCGAACGAGGTCAAGGCGTCTCCTTCGACTGACGGTGGCGTCGTCGTCAACTGGAACAACGCCGATCGAGAAGCCGATCTCGTCTTCTATGAGGTGCAACGGACGGCCCAGGGCTCGGCCAACTACGTGACGGTGTCCGACGGGGTCGTTCCCGGATCGGTGAACTCGGCGTCCGATCGGCCGGGCCCGGGGGCCTGGCGTTATCGGGTCTTTGCCATTCGGCGCGGGGCCACTGAGGACAAGGGTGTCCGTTCGACGCCCTCGACCGACGCAACCGTCGAAGTGGCCAGTCCGCCCCCGACGACGGCGGCGCCGGCGGGTTCGGGCGGCACCACCACCACAGCCGGGAGCGGCTCGTCGACGGGTTCGGGCTCTGACACCGCAGCCGGCACCACCGGGTCATCGAGTGCGACCGACACCACCATTCGCAACGGTCCCGGCGGCACCAGCACCGTCGACCTCTCCAACTTCGCTGCGGCATTGAATGCCCGGCGTCAGACCCAGACGACGGTGCGTCGCATCGAGCCGCCCGACCCGGGGTTCATCCCGACGCTGCCCTTCCTGCCCAGGCCGCCGGTCGTCACGCAAGACGACGAGTTGGTGGCCGAGACCCCGAGTTCGCAGGAACTCGGGGCATCCGAGCCCAACCAGGGCGTCGGGCAGCGGTTGATCTCCGACGATGGGGATCGGCGGCGGTCGCTCGGGTTCGTGGCGTTCGGTCTGCTCCTCTTCGTGCTCTCGATGACCGGCCTGTTCGTCAAGGGTGAGGTCGAGCGAGCCGACGAGCTCGAGGCCCTCGATCCGCCCGGCTCCGACGGTGACGCGCTCCCGCTGGTGGACGAACACGAGGGTTTCGCCGATCTCGCCCCCGTCGCCGAACCGAGAACTCGCAGAGCCCGTCGATCCGTCGCTGCGTCCGACGCCCCTAGCCTTGATGTACCCGAGCCGTCGCCGGCGACGCGCTCGCGTACTACGACCCGAACCAGGACGTCCCCCAATGCCCGAAGAACTCCGCCTCGCCTTCCATCGCGACCTGCAGATGATCGACGAAAAAGTGATCCAGCTGTTCGCCCTCGTCGCCGAGGGGCTGGCGAAGGCAACCGACGCCTTCCTGTCGGGTGACCGCGAGGCCGCCCGCGAGCTGGTGGCCCAGGACAAGCTGATCGACTCGCTCTACCACGACGTCGAAGATCTGGTGCAACACCAGTTCGCGTTGCAAGCGCCCATGGCTCGAGATCTCCGGTTCCTCCTGACGGTGTTGCGGGTCGTCCCCGAACTCGAACGAAGCCACGATCTGGCCGAGCACATTGCCAAGGCTGCGGCACGGGGCCTGTCGAGCGAGCTACCGCCCCGCGTGCGAGGCCTGATCGAGGAGATGGGTCGCGTCGGCGTCGAGATGTGGCGGGCATCGGCGAAGAGCTACCTCGATCGCGACGCCGATGTGGCTGACACGCTCGATGGCGCCGACGACGAGCTCGACGACCTCCACGTCAGCCTCACTGCGGAGCTCGTGAGCGGACAGCTCAGCGTGCCGGTGGCCACCGAGATGACGTTGGTGGCGCGCTACTACGAGCGCCTCGGGGATCACGCCGTCAACGTTGCCAAACGGGTGCGGTACCTGGTGCTCGGAAGTACCCCCGCCGCCTGAGGGAACTTCTGGGGAGATCCCGTCGTCGTACTTCCGACAAGAGATCGGGAGGATCACGATGGCGAAGCGGATCGGGCGGCGACAGGTGGCAGTGGTGGTCGGGCTGGCAATGACCGGAATGATGCTGGTCGGAGCCTGCACAGGAGGGGCGAGTCGGAGCGCCACCGACGCTGGCTCGGCGAAAGCGTTTCAGGGCCAACCTCGACCGGGGTCGGCGGGCCTGACTTCGGCCAGCTCGTCCGACGAGGCGGGAGCTGGGGGAGTTGCTGCGAGCGCAGCCAGCCCGCGGGTGGCCGGAGGATCGTCCGCATCCTCCGGCGGAGCCCAGCCACTCCCGGCGTCGATCGGCGAGCCCAAGGTGATCAAGACGGCGGCGATCGAGATCGAGGTGAAGGCCAAGGGTTTCGAGAGCGCCTTCTCTCGGGTGTCGACCATCGCCGCGGCCCATGGCGGGTTCGTCGGTTCCTCGAGCTCGAGAGCCTCGGACGACGAGCTGCGCCAGGCCGCCGGCACGCTGGTCGTCCGGGTTCCCGCCGCCGACTTCGACGCCGTACGCCGTGAGCTGGTCGGGCTCGGCACCCTCCGGTCACAGCAACTGCAGGGCACCGATGTCGGCGGCGAGCTCGCCGACCTCGACGCCCGCTTGCGCAATCTCCGCAGCCAGGAAGAGGCCATGCGCCTGCTGATGACCAAGGCGACGACGGTCGGCGACACCATCGAGGTGCAACGCCAACTGGGCGAGGTGCGCCAACAGATCGAGCAGCTCAGCGCCCAGCAGGCCCGCCTCGGTGATGCGGTGGCACTGTCCACGATCACCGTCTCGCTGGCCGAGCCCGGCGTCGCCGTGCGTCCGGTCGACGAGCGTTCACCCCTCGCCGGGGCTTTCGGCCGGGCCTGGGATGGCACCGAAGCGGTTCTCGGGTCGGCCATCGTCGCCCTCGGTTACCTCCTCCCGCTGGCGATCCTCCTCGGCGCCGGATGGTTGGTCGCCCGTCCCGTCCTGCGCCTGCGACGCGAGCCGTCCTGACCGGCGGCCCGCCTGACCGGTGGCAGATCTAGCCGGCCAGCACCGTTCGGAGAAAGGCGACGGCCCCCTCCTTGTCGAGGGGGTCGTTGAGGTTGCCGCACTTGGGCGATTGCACACACGTCGGGCAGCCGCCGTCGCAGGGGCAGCCGGCAATGGCCTCGAGGGTGGCCTCGAGGTGGCTGCGGCCGGCGGCGAAGCCCAACTCGGCGATGCCTGCACCGCCCGGGTAACCGTCGTAGATGACGATGGTCGGAAGGCCCGTGTCGGCCTGCAGCGCCGTCGACACGCCCCCGACGTCCCAGCGGTCGCAGATCGTGAACAGCGGCAGCATGCCGATACCGGCGTGTTCGGCGGCGTGCAGGGTGCCGGGCACCGCGCGAGCGCTGACACCTGCCGCCCGAAGGACCGAGGGGTCGACGGTGTACCAGAACGCTCGCGTCGAGAGACAGGTCGGCGGGAGGTCGAGGTCCTCGTCGCCGATCGTTTGGCCGTCGAGGAGGGAGATACGCCGATAGCCGGTGACCCGGTCGGTGATCTCCACCGCCCCGAGCGAAAGGCGGGCACCG
>JBKJLN010000252.1:0-3046 GCA_046596935.1 Acidimicrobiales bacterium | reverse complement strand
GTGAAGACCATCGATCGCTGCTGCGAGCCGTCGCCCACCATCGGAAAACGACCACGTCGAACGGTGGCCAGCCACTGGGTCTGACGGGCCGGCTGAAACGGCCCGTAGAACCAGGGTGGGCGAAGGATGACCGTCTCGAGGTCGCCGCGATCGGAGGCCCGCTGGACGAGCTCTTCGGCCTCCATCTTCGAGTGGCCGTAGGCCAGGTAGGGCGTGAACGGAGAATCCTCGGTGAAGCGGTGCGTCGGCGACGGGTTGGCGCCGAAGGGCGAGTTCGACGACACGTGGAGGAAGCGCCCAGCACCGGCGCGGCGCGCCCGGTCGAGCACCAGCTGGGTTCCGCCGACGTTGACGTCGTAGAACTCGCGCGTTTTCTTCGACGCCGGATGGATCACGGCTGCGGCATGGAACACGGTGGCGCCGGCGGTGTCGCTGAAAAGTCGGTCGAGGGCCGCCGGATCGCGCACGTCGCCTGGAACGACATCGATCGAAGACCCCGCGATCTCGAGGAGTGGTGCCGCGGCGGCGTCGGGTACGAGGCAGCGGACCAGCGTGCGGGTGGGAGCCAGCGCCCGGATGAGATTCTGGCCGAGCCAGCCCGAGGCGCCGGTGACGACGACGGTCGACGGCGCCGGACGATCGGCGCCGGTCACGCGCAGCTCAGGAAGTGCTCGGCGTTGCGGAGGGCGATAGTCATCACGGCGGCCTGCGGGTTCACGCCGGGCGCATCCGGAAGCAGCGACGCGTCGTTCACGCGCAGGTTGGCGAACCCCCGTACGGATCCGAAGCTGTCAGTCCCGGTCGTCGCCGCGTCGTTGCCCATGCGTACGCTCGAGGTCAAGTGCACCGTCATCAAGTTGGCGCGCGTGCGATCGACGCGGTCCCACCACTGCACGAGGTCGTCGCTGTGGCGAACGACCGGCCCGCCCTCGACCGACGGGTGGAGCTCGGTGGCCCCGGCGGCCAGCAGCAATTCCCCGAGGTGGACGAGGCCGCGCGCCAGGCGGCTCATGTCGCCGTCGGTCAGTCGGTAAGTCACCAGCGGCGACCGCAGCCCTGGCACCGCCTGCACCCGTCCCGAACCCTCGCTGCGGATGGCGGCGTAATACACCGACACCCGCTCCCAATCGGCGAGGGCGTCGCCGTGGTCGAGCCCGGTATCTGCCAGGGCGAGGCCGATGTGGCCGCGCCGGCTGGCCGAGCCCCCGATGGTGAGGTTGGGGGCGAACTCGATGACGCGGTGCATCGGGATGCTGTCGTGGTCGAGGACGTGGGGAAATCGCGCGGCGATCTTGATGGTGGGATGGAGCTTGAGCCCGGAGCCGATTCGCCGCCGAATACCACTTCGCTGGAGGAGCGCCGGGGTCTGTACGGCGCCGCCGCACACGAAGACCTGTTCGGCGGAGACGCGCACGTCCTCCTGCGGCCCACCGTCGGCTCGGCGCTGGCGGCAGAGCGCGCCGGTGATCCGATCGCCTTTCCGCTCGAGGCGCACGACTCGGCACTCGGCCAGGAGGGTGGCCCCCGCATTGACGGCCCTCGGGATCTGGGTACGGGCCATGGTCTGTTTCACACCGCGGGTGGCGTCGGCGATGCCGGCCTCGTAGCGGAAGACTCGAGAGAACTCGACCGACCGCCAACCGAGCTTGGCCGCGCCTCGCTCGAGGAGGGCCGATGACAGCGGCGGCGCCCCTGGCACCTTGCCGACCGACTGCCACGACTCGACCCGCTCGGCGTAGACGTCGAGGGCGGCCGGGCTGAACTCATCGATGTCGTAGACCCGCGCCCACTCCTCGGCCAGGTACTCGGGCAACCGGTTCCACAGGCCGCTGTTCACCTCGGTGCTACCACCCACGCACCTGCCCTCGGCATAGGCGATCGGCGGGGCCCCGAGGGCAGCCGAGCTCCCGTGGTGGCGGTACTTCCGCACCATCTCCTCGATGGAGAAGGGCTCGACGGCATCGGGATCGATCCACGGACCCTCTTCGACGATCGTCACCCGCCGGCCGCGCTCGGCCAACACCGCGGCTGTTGTCGCGCCGCCCGCCCCTGATCCGATGACGAGGACGTCGGTGTCGATGGTGCGGACGGCCGGTCTCACGCGACCTCGTGCTGTTCGGGGGTGGGTCCGAGTTCGAGCTCGGCGAACAGGACCAGCGAACGGAAGAGGCGGACGTACTGACGAAGGAGGGCGATGGGGCTTCGATCGAGCAGCTGCACCACGGCTCGCGGCTCGCGACGGGCAACCGTCGCCAACAGGGCGAAGACGACCGACTCGCCCAGGACGCCGAGGCGAAGGAACTCGGGCATGTCGTCGAGACTTCCGGCGACGAAGCGCTCGACGCCGGATCGCACCTCCGGATCGACGGCGGTGGTGAGGGCAGCCACGAGCTGGCGCTCGAAGGCGAGCATGGCGGGCGACTCTACCAACGCCGCCCACTACCCTCCCGGCGGTGGCGGTGCGACTGGAGAGCGGAGTTGCACCGGCTGCGACCGTCTCCGCCGTCCACCGGTGGGGACCGCTGGCCGTTGTGCTGGTGGTGTGCCTGCTCCCCGTCGGGTGGTTGTGGCGCGCGCCGGGGCCGCCGATGGAAGAGGGCTTCATGCTGGTCTTTCCCGAGCTCGTGTTGCGTGGGTTCGTGGCCAACCGCGACTTCCTCCACCTCTACGGACCGGGGAGCCTGTGGGTGCTGGCAGGCGCCTTTCGGATCTTCGGGACGTCTCTCGAGGTCGAGCGAGCCGTCGGTCTCGTGCAGCTGCTCGGCGTGTCCTTCGGAGTGTTCGCGCTGGTGCGACCGTGGGGTCGTTGGCTGGCGGCGGCCGGCGCCGCCCTGACCGCAATCATCGTCGTGCCGCCGATCGGCCTCACCGCTCTGGCCTGGGTCGGTGCCGTGGCCTTCGGGCTCTGGTCGATCAACCTTGCGTGTGGAGCCCTCGACGAACGCGTCGAGCGTCGCTCCCGCCGGATCCTCGGGGCCGGCCTGCTGGCCGGCATGGCGCTGCTCTATCGGCCCGACCTGGCGCTGGCGCTCGGCTTGTCGGGCCT
>JBKJLN010000215.1:0-7116 GCA_046596935.1 Acidimicrobiales bacterium | reverse complement strand
GGCGGCCGAATTACGGGTCGAGGTTCCGTTGCGCCGCGACAATGGAGAACTCGAGGTCTACGTCGGCTACCGGGTCCAGCACGACAACTCCCGGGGGCCGTACAAAGGCGGGATCCGCTTCCATCCCAACGCCGAAATCGAGGAGGTTCGGGCGCTTGCGTCGTTGATGACCTGGAAGACGGCCGTGGTCGACATCCCGTTCGGCGGAGCCAAGGGGGGCATCCAGATCGACCCCGCCGAACTCAGTACCTCGGAGAAAGAGCGCCTGACCCGCACCTACACGCGGCGCATCGCCGGGATCATCGGGGCCAACGAGGACATTCCCGCACCCGACATGAACACCGACGCCAAGACGATGGCGTGGATCGTCGACGAGTACGCCCAGATGAAGGGATGGACGCCAGCGGTCGTGACGGGCAAGCCCATCGCCGTCGGCGGGTCGTATGGCCGCGAGGCGGCCACCGGTCGGGGCTGCGTGATCGTCATGGATGAAGCCATCCGCCACTCGGCCTGGGTGGCGAAGGCCCCGACGGTGGCGATTCAGGGGTTCGGAAACGTCGGGTCGTGGGCCGCCCGAATTGCCCATGAGCGTGGCTACAAGATCGTGGCCATCGGCGACGAGAACGGCACGCTCTACGCGCCAGACGGGATCCACATTCCTACCCTCGTCCATCACCTCGCAGCCACGGGAAGCATCCACGGGTTCGCCGGGGCCGAAGCCCAGGAAGCAGAGGCCGTCCTCTACACCGACGTCGACGTCCTCCTCCCGGCGGCGCTCGGCGGTGTGATCAATGCCGAGACGGTGGATCGACTCCGCTGTCGCATGATCGTCGAGGGCGCCAACCATCCGACCACGCCGTGGGCCGACGCCGCCCTCGGCGAACGCAAGGTCGTGGTCGTGCCCGACATCCTCGCCAACGCCGGCGGCGTGTTGGCCAGTTACTTCGAGTGGGTGCAGAACATCCAGCAGTTCCGGTGGGACGAGGCCGAAGTCAACGATCGCCTCACCCGGCGGATGATCTCGGCCTACCGCAACGTTCAGGAGATCGCCGACCAACGAAACCTGACCTTGCGCGACGCCGCCTTCGTGTTGGCGGTCGGACGGGTGGCCGAGGCCTCGGCCCTCCGGGGAGCGATCTAAGAGTCGGGTCCGGAATCGACCGTGCGCCGCCACTCGGCGTATCGGTCGGGGTCGCTCCACGCCCCGGTCCGGCGATCGAAAGCGGCCGCCTCGGGCGCCACCCACTCCGCTCGACCCTGGCGAACCGCCGTCGATGACGCATCGGCGAGGTGGTCGGGCAGGGTCAGGCAGGTGATGGGGCGGGCGCCCTCCTCGAGTGGAGATCCGGGGCGCGGAGCGACGGCGATCTCGGGAAGACGGGCCACGGCGGCGTCGCGAGCGCGGCTCGATCCGCCGTAGAACGCGGGGTCGAGCACTTGGGCCCACTTGTCGGCGCCCATCACGAGAACGTCGTATCCGCAGGCGAGATCGGCCAGCAATTGGAGGTCGGACACGACGAGGCCGAGCCAAGGCCGATGTGCGGACACGACGTCGCGCAGGACGGCGAGGCGATCGTCGAGATGGGGGGTATCGACGTGCTCCTTGGCCAACGCCACCCTCGACACCACGAGGTCGAGGCGATCGAGGCGACAGACGGAGACGGCCGCCTCTGCCAATGCGAGGTGGGCCAGCGTGGGCGGGTTGAAGCTGCCGGGATAGCAGCCGATGCGGCCCGGAGGGCTCACGGACCGATGAGAAGCGACCCGTTGACCTCGATGTCTCCGGGCTTGACCTTCACCCGCACGGTGTCCTCACCGGTCTCGCCCGCCTTGATCTCTCCGATCTCCACCGGGATCAACGTGCTGCCGAGGCGCACGCTGACCGTGCCGTGCCAGTCGAACTTCGTCTTGTTGGTGATGGGCAACCGCAGCTCGACCCGACCGGGCCCGCCGGGCCCAACGCCCATGTCCAGCACGAGCCCACCGCAGACCCCCTCGGGGGCGCCGCGAACGATCACGTTCGAGCTGACGATGACCGGGTCGCCCTTCTCCGGCACGGTCAGCGTGAACGGAATCTCGGTCTCGTCGCTGCAGGTGAGCACGTGGGTCAAACCCCGGAGCGACGACATCCCGATCGGAATGAGGAAGCAGCCGAGAAGCACGATCAGCGCGATCCTCGACCGAAGAGCGGGGGGCATCCCCTCCAGTGTCGCTCATGGCGACCTCCGCTGGTGCCTACCATCGTCGGCATGAGTTACGCGGCGACTCGCCGACTGGTGCTGGCCGGCGGCCTGGTCGTGCTCTTGTTGATCGCCGCCGTGATGCTCGTCCGCCGGGTCGACACCGTCGAAGTGATCGCGGTCGTCCTGTTCATCCCCGTCTTCGTGGCCTTCATCTTCGGAAATCTCCTGGGAGGGCTCGTCGCCGGCGCCGCAGCCACTGCGGTGTATGCGGTGCTGCGCAACCCGGCCATCGATGCCATCGGGGGCGGTCGGTTCGCCGGCATCATCCTGGGCCGGGGCGTGGGCTATCTCACCTTCGGCGTTCTCGGCGGCTGGGCTGCGCAACAGCTCGAGCGAAGCCTGGACAAGCTCGACGTCTACGACCAGGTCGACGACGACACCGGTCTGTACAACGCTCGGTTCTTCGTGCAGGACACCGGCTTGGAGATGGCCAGAGCCGAGAGGTACAAGACCTTTTTCTCCGTGTGCGCAGTGGAGATCCCCGCCGGCGCCCTCGATGCGCTCCCTCGCCGGAAACGCTCGGCGCTGCTGCGCGACCTCGGTTCCCAGATGCGCGAGGCCGTTCGCTCCGTCGATCGCGCCGTCTATGCACGCGACGGATCGGTTCACCGCTTCGCCGTGGTCTGTCCGGAAACGGGAAAGGACGGTGCCCGGATCTTCGTCGATCGGTTGGCCGAACGGTTGGCGTCCTACGTCAGCGGGCGTGGAGGGCACTTGTCGAACGGCCTCGTCCGGGCCTCGGCGACCTTCCCCGGCGACGAGGAACTGTTGCGCACGCTGCGGGACCAGTTTTCCTCCATCGACCGCAACGAGCACCCGGAGCACCCCACGCCATCCGTCGACTGAGACGAAAGTCTCACGTCAGCCGCCGTTTCATTGCAGGACACGCGGGTTACCGTAGAGAACGTTGCAGTAGCGGCAGCGAACCTTGGGGGTGGCACGGCAGCATCGTGCAGGCCAGCCGCCGGTGTGAGCAGCAACTCACGTCGGAGGAGAGAGATGGCCATCGCAATCGAAACGCCCAGGTCCTGGGACGCGCACCTCACGTGGCGTCAGGATGCGGAATGTCGCGACCTGGATCCCAATCTGTTCTTCCCCGTCGGTGTCACCGGCGCGGCTGTCGAGCAGATTGCCGCCGCCAAGGACGTCTGCGAGATGTGTCCGGTGCGCCAGGAGTGCCTGGAGTTCGCCATCACTTCGAACCAGGAGTTCGGCGTGTGGGGCGGGACGTCGGAAGACGAGCGCCGGGTCCTCCGGCGCAAGTGGCGCGCTCGGGTGCGGGCCCAACGCGCAGTCGCCGCCAGCTGACCCAGCTTCAGACGCTCTGACCGGCGCAGCTACTCCTGGCCGGTCGGCTCTTCGACGGCGGCGGCGAGGCGGGCGAGCGTCTCCTCCATGCCCTTTCGGTTGTGGGATCCCCGGTCGTCGACACCCGAGATCTTCTTGGTGAACTCGATGACGTTGTCCGGACGACCCTCGTCCCACGATTCGGTCACCCGGCACCCGTCGTCGGTGGGTTCGAGGTCGTATGCCCATTTGGCGAAGTGCATCTCCCCGAACACCCCGTCGAAGGCGAAGCGTCGGCCGGGGACGGACTCGATGACGAGCGCCTGGGTCGTCCACTCGAACTCCCCGTTGCGATTCTGTCCGGTGAAGGTGGCGCCGACGGCCGGACCCTCGAAGCCCTCGTCCCACGTGCACGTGTGGCACTCGGGCGACCACTCACCCATGCGGGTGACATCGGAAATGGCGGCCCACACGACTTCGGGCGACGCCTTGATCTCTCTCGACACTTCCACGTGTTTGTCCACGGCGCCGGATCGTAGGGCTCCGCCGGGACCCAGCACAGGCCCCCTCCGATCCGGGACTATCCGAGAAAGCTGACCTGTTGAGTCAACTATTGTCCCGTCGTCGACGACGACACCGATCTGGAAGAGGATTTCGCCATGACCATCCGCTTGGGTGATGAAGCGCCGAACTTCACGGCTGAGACGACTGAAGGCACCATCGACTTCCACCAGTACCTCGGCGACGGGTGGGGCGTGCTCTTCTCCCACCCGAAGGATTTCACGCCCGTCTGCACGACGGAACTCGGGGCTGTCGCTAAGCTCAAGCCCGAGTTCGACAGGCGCAACACGAAGGTGATCGCCGTTTCGGTCGACGATGTCGAGTCCCATGGCCGGTGGGCCGGGGACATCAAGGACGTGACCGGCTCCGCCCTCAACTTCCCGATCATCGGCGACGAGAGCCGCCAGGTCTCCGACCTCTACGGGATGATTCACCCGAATGCCAACGACACCCAAACGGTGCGGTCGGTGTTCGTCGTCGGGCCCGACAAGAAGGTGAAGCTGATGATCACCTATCCGGCTTCGACCGGCCGCAATTTCCAGGAGATCCTGCGCGTCATCGACTCCCTGCAGCTCACGGCGGACTACAAGGTGGCAACGCCGGCCGACTGGAAGGACGGCGAGGACGTCATCATCGTCGTGGCCGTCTCCGATGAGGAGGCCAAGGAGAAGTTCCCCAAGGGCTTCGAGGCCAAGAAGCCCTACCTCCGGGTGACTCCGCAGCCGAACAAGTAGGCACGCCCCGCTTTTTGGGCGGATCTTCCCGTCCTATCGACGGGTGGATCCGCCCAGCATCAGAGGACCGTTTACGCGATGCGGGCCTTGCGGCGAAGCAGACCACCCCGTCCGAGGGTGTGGCTGATCCGGTCGTCCAAGCGGGCAATGCCCGGGGTTGCGACGGCCATGTCCTGCACGATGGCGTGGACCTCGGGGCTGGTGCGTCCCGAGAGATGAGCGACGCCGCGGTCGACCTTGACGTCGACCAGCGTGCCGCGAGTGCGCGAATCGCGGGTGAGGTTGGCGCGGAGGCGGAACTCGGCTTTGGCGTCCTCGAGCCCGTCACCGGCCGCCGCCGCTTGCGTGGCCCGAAGAACGAAGGTCGCCCAGTCGAGCACCGACGCCCGGTTGCGCCACGCCCACATGATCAGCGTGATGCGAGTGAAGGGAAGGAACTTTCGCAGCAGGAACATGTGCGTTCCTTTACCCAGCGGGAGTGTTTTCCTCCCGGTGGAGCAGGAACGTTGCCGTGGCCCGGCTGACCAGGTTCCCGTCGGCGTCGGCGCAGGTGGCCGAGGCGAAGGCGATGGCCCGGGTGAGGCGCGTGACCTCGCCCCGCACGACGAAGGGAACGTCGAGGTTGGCGGCCCGCAGGTAGGAGGCCGAGAGGTCGATCGTCGACCGCGTGCGGTCCCGACCGGAAAGCGATGCGTTGATGGCGAAGTTCATCGCCGCGTCGAGGACGATGTCGTGCACGCCGGCCTGGACATAGCCGTGGGGGTTACAAGCGAGCGCCGTTGGTGTCCAGGTGGCGGTGGCCCAGCCCTCGCCGTAGCCATCGAAGGCGGCGCCGATGGCGCCGATGATGGCCATGCCGCCGTCGCCGAGCCAACGGTCCATGTTTTTCGTCATCGCTCTTTCCTCATTCGAACCGGAGGGTGAATCGGGCGCCGCCGTCGGGGGCGTCATCGAGGGAGACGGTGGCGTCGAGGGCTGTCGCCAGCTGCCGGACGACCGGTAGGCCGAGACCCATGCCGGCGCCGGTGTGGTTACCGCGGAAGAACCGCTGGAACACTCGATGCCGGTCCTCCTCGGCGATTCCGGGTCCGTGATCGCGCACGACGATCATGGTCGACGAGCCCGTGCCCTGGACGGTGACGACGGCGTCGCCGCCGTACTTGAGGGCGTTGTCGACGAGCTGGCTGACGAGGTGACGGAGGATGACCGGGTCGGTGACGAGCACGGTTTCGTCGTCGCACTCGACCGTCACTCGCGACTCGTCGATCGACAGGTGAGCCATCTCGCGTAGCAACGGGGCCACATCCACGTGCGTCAATTTCACCCTGCTCATGCCGGCGTCGAGGCTCGACACGGTCAGGATCTCCTCGATCAGCGAGGACAACCTGGTGACCGAGGTCTTGATCCGGCCCAGGACCTCCCGCTGTTGCTCGGCGTCGAGGCGGTCCCCATGGAGAAGGAGCGTGTCGGTGAAGCCGCCCATCACCGTCAGGGGCGTGCGCAGTTCGTGGGAGATGCGAGAGATGAAGTCGGCCTTCATCCTCTCGACCTCGAGCAGATCGGCCCGACGGCGGGCACTTTCGATGGCGCCGGCGACCTGGAGGGCCAGCCCCTCCAGCACGGCCCGGTCGTCTTCGTCGAATGCATCGACCTCGACGTCGTCGATCTGCAGCACGCCGATGACCGATCCGAGTACCACGAGCGGCACGGCGAGATAGCTGCGGATGCGGGTGTTGACGTGGACCGCTCGGAGCTGTGGGTCGACCCGATCGTCGGCGCGGATGTCGGCCGACGAGATCGACCGCCCCGTCGAAACGACCCGCCCGCTCAACCCGGTACCCACGGGGACACGGGCGAGCACGAGGTCGGCGCTCACCGGGGGGTCGGCGGCGGCGACGTAGACGCCGCGATCGTCGACCAGTTGGATGGTGGCGCCTCCGAAGCTGACCATTGACCGGACGCTCTTGAGAACGGTGGACAACACCTCATCGAGTTCGAGCGCAGGTCCGATCTCGCCGGCGACGCGACCGAGCAACGACTGCAGTGCGAGGAGCCGAGCCAACCGCTCCTCCGCTGTCTTCGCTCTCCCTCCGGTCGACACGGCCGACATGCTCGCACGCCGGCGCGTCGACCCCACGATCGCCCAAGTTCGCAGGATCGGTCGGGTGAGTAGTGTCGGGCAAATGACTAACGCCGTGATCGTCGACGCCGTCCGTACCGGGGGCGGCCGTGGGAAGAAAGACAGCGGGAAGCTCAGCAACTGGCACCCCGTCGACTTGGCCGCCGAAGTG
>JBKJLN010000069.1:0-2775 GCA_046596935.1 Acidimicrobiales bacterium | reverse complement strand
CCTCCAATGGGGTATGGGTCTTCCCGCTTCGCCAGCGTCTTCTACCCGATTGCTCGGGCGGTGACCCCGACTGGCAGGCCATCAGTTGCCAACGTGTCTCGATCCAGAGCGGTGGGGTTGCGGGACAAGTCTCCCCTCCGACACGACAAAAACCACTGGCAAGGTCTGCAGAATCAGGCTGCCGGCACTCCGGCGTTCCCAATGACATCGGCGCCGGCCGTCTCGGGCATCCGGCGAATCGAGATGAGCCCCAGCAGCATCACAGCGACCAGACCGCCGATCGCCGTCCGGTGGCTCGCCAGCCTGTCGAGGGCCCCGACCAGCACGAGCCCGACGGACCCGGAGGCCACCACCACGCTGAACACGAAGGACAGCAGCGTGGCCCGCACCTCGGTTGGGAAGAGCTCGGACAAATAGGCCGGCCGCACCGCGGCGAGCGCAGCGTCCGCGCCGGCGATGAGGAAAAACCCCGGCGCGAAGAGCCAGCGTTGCCCGCTGAACACCGCCATCACTCCAACAGCCATGACGACGGAGCTGCCGATGATGATCGGACGACGCCCCACCCGATCGCTCATCCGACCACCAGCTGCGTACCCCGCCAACGACGCCGGGGCCGTAGCGATGACGATGACAGTGAAGAGCCCCTTCCAGCCGTACCCGTTCTGGGCGAGCTCGGAGGCGTAGAAAAACAGCGGCGTGGCCAGCATGCCGTGGGAGCCGAGGACGATCGTGATGCGCCACAGCAGTGGGCGGTGGGCGGCATCGATCCTCGGCCAGAACGAGGTCTGCAACCGTTCGCTGCCCTGCGCAACCGTGAACGCCCGGGTCTCGCGAAGGTTGCGCCGGAGCCACGTCACGCCGACGAGCGGCGGCAGCGCCGCTACGTAGAGAAGCCGCCACCCCAACGGTGTATGCGGGACCGCGAGCAGCAGCAACGCCACGACGCCGAAGCCGGCCATGCCGATGCCGCCGAGGATCGTCAGCCCCCCGCCGCGGCGATCGGCCCGCAGCTCCTCGCTGATCACGATCCCTGCGAGCGATTCCTCGGTCGCGAGGAAGAGGCGGGAGAGCATTTGAAACACGACGAACGACACAAGACCCCATGCCAGCGATGTGGCTGCCGTCATCACCGTGAAGGCGAGCACTGATAGGAGCAGCATCTGTCGTCGACCCAGCCGATCGGCGAGACGAAGCACTGGCATGCTGGCCAACGCCCCCACCCGGATCACCGCGACGCCGATCCCGAAACTGGCCACGCTTACCTTGAGCCCCCCGGCGATGTCAGGGGCGGCCAAGCTGAGGAGCCCCGTGTCGTAGTTGAGGAAGAGCCCCACCATCGAGAGCGGCAGCAACACACCCCACTCGTGCGCGTTGAAGCCGAACTTCAGATCGGGACCACCGTCCGGTTCCATCTGCGGAACCGGCATCCCTCCCACTTGCGTCATCGCCGGAGGATAGGCCGACGCACGTGCAGCCGATGCCCGCCCACAGCGATTGTGCTGTGACCTGCTGATGCTTTCCGAGGTTCCCGATCCTTGCAGCCCCAGATTGCTCGCCCGCACCATTGGGGGAACAACTCGGCGCGAGACGGGAAGTGTCAGGCGGTGGCGTCGCCGCGAGCGACGGCGTTTCCGTCCTGATGAAGGATCCAGTACCCGTTGCCTGTCGTAGTAGCGGCGAAGCTGGTGGCGTTGGGTCCACCGTTCCCGAACGGCTTGGCGTCGCCTCTTGCCTCCACGACGCCGTCGGCGTAGAGAACCCAGTAGCCGTTGCCCGACGGTGTGGCCTCGAGATCGACAGCGCGAACGCCGGCGCGGCTGCCGCCGCCAATTTCGGGGGCGGCACCGAACCGCTTGACTCCGGCGGACTCGGTGAGGATCCAGTACCCGTTGCGGCCGGCTGAGGGCGCGAGGGTGACCGCCACGACGTCGGCGCTCGGGGTGAGACCGCCGAAGGCGGGGTAGCCCGTCCCGAACGGGTACACGTTGCCGCCCCGGTCGAGGAGCCAGTAACCGTTGCCGTCCGCAGAGATGAGGGCGACGTTCGGACCGTACGTGATCTTGTCGCCGTTGGAGCCGTAGAACTGGGCGTCGCCGAACGTGAAGATGCCGCCATCCCGGGAGAGGAACCAGTACCCGTTGGCATTGGCGGCGGTGATGCCGACGATCGGCTGATTGAGCGTCGACGAGGACGTATCGCCTTGGTGGCTGGCGCCGTTGTGGGCAGTGACCCTCCCGGTCCAGGGGTCGACGGTCCAGTAGCCGTTCGTGGCGCCTGCCCTGGCCAGGGTGGGGGCGGGGGTCGTGGACGCCGACGTTGGCCTGGTTGTGGGCGGCGCGTGAGGCGTGGTGGTGGTCGTTGCCTGCGTTGTGGACGAGGTGGGCCCGGCGGCGGGCGCAGGGCTCGCCGTCCCAGAGGCGGGGACGGCGGTCGTGGACGTGTTGGTGCCGGACGACGAGCGCAATGTCGTGATCGTCGCGCCTGTGGTTCGGCCAGCGTCGCCAGCCGCCATGGTGGTAGTCACGACTTCAGCGGCGGCTGTGGTCGAGGTCGTCTCGAACTCGGCCGTCGAGGAGGAAGTGGTGGACGACGATGTCGCGGGATCGCCGGCGGCGGATATCCGAGGGTCAGCGTCGTCGCCTCCACCGGCGACGAGGAGAGCGAGGAGTGCTACGACGATGAGGACGCCAAGCACGGCGCCGATGATGAGGACGCGCCGATCCCGCCCCCCGATGGACGGGGCTTCGAGCTCCTGGGGATCGGGCAGGTCTTCAT
>JBKJLN010000348.1:0-6164 GCA_046596935.1 Acidimicrobiales bacterium | reverse complement strand
CCGAGTTCGAGTTCAGGTTCGGTCGTCGAGCTGAGGGCCTGTGGCTCCCGGAGACGGCGGTCAACGACGACGTGCTCCGGATCCTGGCCGAGGAGGGCGTGGCGTTCACGGTGCTGGCGCCGGGACAGGCCGCGGATGAGGTCGACACCACCATCACCCACCGCTGGACCGATGCGCACGATCCGACCAAGTCGGTCGACCTCGTCTTCTACGACGGCGGACTGTCCCACGCCGTCGCTTTCGAACTCAGCTCGCTGTCGAGCCAGGCCCTGCTGGACCGCGTGCAGGCAGCCGGCGGTGAGGAGGGAGGGCTCGTCTCCATCGCCGCCGACGGTGAGACCTTTGGACACCACCACCACTGGGGCGATCGCTTGTTGGCCTACGCCCTGGCCGTCGAGGCACCCAAGCGCGGCGTCGAGGTGACCACGGTCGGGGCGTACCTTCGCGAGCATCCGCCGACGACAACGGCGGACATCGTCGAGAGCGCCTGGTCGTGTGCCCACGGCGTCGGCCGGTGGAAGGACGACTGCGGTTGCTCGACCGGCGGAGGTCAGGGGTGGAACCAGCGTTGGCGGGCCCCCCTGCGGGCGGCCCTCGACATCGTCCGAGTTGCCGTCGACGAGACCTTCGACCGCCTCGGTCGAGAGGTGCTGCGCGATCCCTGGGGAGCACGCGACGACTACGTGCGGGTCCTTCTCGGATCCACCGACCGCGACGCCTTCGCCTCCCAGTGGGTGATCGGCGACGAGGTCGTCGCCTTCACCCTCCTCGAAGCCGCTCGACACTCGATGGCCATGTACACCTCGTGCGGCTGGTTCTTCAACGACGTCGCCGGACTCGAAACCGTGCAGAACCTCCGGTACGCCGCCCGTGCCCTCGACTGCCTGCGCGAGATCGGTGAGAGCCCGCCGTTCGAGGAATTCCTCACGGTGTTGGCGACGGCGGAGAGCAACGTGGCCGAGGAAGGCAACGGGCGCGACATCTGGTATCGCCATGTCGACACCGCACGCGTCGATGCCGAACGCGTCGTCGCCCACCTCGCCCTCGTCGAGTTGCTCGGCGGGCGGGAGCCGGCCAGTCGGGTGGCCACCTTCGACGTCGAGGTCAGCGAGCACGGTCACCGCGACCGTGGTGCATTGGCGATGTGCTGGGGATCGGTGGTGCTGCGCCACCGCCGCACGGGCCGGCGCACCGACCACGTCTACGCCGCCATCCATCTCGGAGGGTTGGAGGTGCTCGGCGCAACTCGGTCACCGGGGCCCAACGACGCCGCTGCGTTCGAACGATTTCATTCCGCCTTCGCCGACGATGCGCCGGTCACCACGCTGCTTCGAATGGTCAGCGACGACTTCGGTCCGACCGAGTTCGGCCTCGGGTCGGCGCTGCCCGACACCGCCGATGAGATCCTGCAACGGGCCGCAAAATCCCTCGCCGACCGATTCACCGGGTCCTATGACCGCCTGTTCTCCGACCACCGTCCCACGCTCACCGCGTTGGCCGCCGCCGGCTACCAACTGCCGCCCGAACTCCGCGCGCCAGCGGAGTTGGCGCTGGCCCGGCGCCTCGAGGCGGCGGTTGCAGTGGCCGCATCCACCGGCTCGCTCGACCCCGACGACTACCTCGATGCCGTCGCCGTCGCCGCCGAAGCCCACGCCAGCGGGGTGGTGCTGGCGGCGCCCGTCGCCGTGGCCACGCTCGAGCGCCTCGTGCTCATCGCCGTCGAGACGGTGCTGCGAGAACCCGACACCGACATCGACGTCGGGGCCCTGCTCGCTCTGGCGTCGTCGCTGGGTCTCTCTGTATCAATCGGGCGCGCCCAGGAACTCGTCTACGACGCGCTGCAGTCCGGCCCCGATCGCGAGGAACTCGTTCCCCTCGCCGCCATGCTCGACCTCGTCGTCTGACTGTCAGGCGGTCAAGTCGGTCAGTCGGTGGACTCGATGCGGCGCTTCAGGTTGCGGAGGTTGCGGCGCCAGACGAGGCGGAGGACCTGCCCGCCGACCTCGGCGCCGAGCGGCCCGCCCATCCACCACGGGAAGACGAGCCGTTCCTCCCAGCTGAAGCGAGTGCCGGATCGCCGGCCCCGGCGCTTGCGCAGGGTGAAGCGGCCCGTCCCGGTGACCATGCCGACGTGGCGGATGCCCATGACCTTCTTGGGACGCCACTCGGTGACTTCCATCTTGTCGGTGAGACGGAGCGGCCCGACCTTGGTGTCGCAGTCGAAGGTGGCGCCCACGCCCGACCGGCGGGAGGAGGTGAAACGGATGGCGACGGCATCCTCCATCCACTGGACGTGGGAAGCAATGTCCTTCACGTCGTCCCACACCGCGGCGGGGGTGGCGGCGATGACGGTGGAAACGCGGATGCGACTCATCCAGGAACCACCGCCGCGCGGAGTTCGGCGGCGGCGAACTCGGGGGGCAGCACATTGATGAAGACGCCCGTGCCCAATTCGAAACCGGCGATGGTGGTCACCTTGGGCAAGAGATGCAGGTGCCAGTGGAAGTCGGCCGACGCCTTGAAGGGCGAGTAGTGGAGCACGACGTTGTAGGCCACGTCGCCGACGGTGCGACGCAGGCGCCCGAGCACGTCGCGAATCGACCGGCCCACGGATGCAAGATCGGCGGGTTGCGATCGGTGGACGAACGGCTCGTGGTTGCGGGGGAGCACGAGCATCTCGTACGGCGTCCCACTCCAGAAGGGGCACACCACCACGACCCGCTCGTCGGCCAGGACGACACGGTGACCGGCCTCCTCCTCGGCCTCGAGACTCGTGCACAGCAGGCACGCTCCCTGGAAACGGTCGAACCCGGCCTGTTCGTCGACCAACTCACCGGGCACGAAGGGCATGCCCATGAGCTGCCCGTGCGGGTGATCGAGCGACGCGCCTGCCTCGCGACCGGAGTTGGCGATGAACTGGCTGTAGCGGATGCCGGAGACGCCGGCGTGCTCCTCGATGCGGTCGCGAATCGCGGCCATCACGAGACCGGCCTGCGGATCGGTGAGGTCGGCCCATCCGATGTCGTGGCCGGGCGAGAACACTACGACCTCGTGGATGCCGCTCGCCGGTGCCTGGGTGAACACGGGCCCGATGTTGGTGACGGACATGGCGTCGCGACCGGAAAAGGCGGGATAGAGATTCGGAACGACCCGGACGAGCCATTCCCCTTGCGGCCCATAGGTCTCGAGCGCCGGCGGCGTCGCCTCTTCGTTCCCCGGGCAGAACGGGCACGGCGACGCCGGGTCCTCCTGGGCGCGTCGCGATCGCGAGGCGAAGGGCTGGGGCCGGTCGGCTCGATCGGCGCTGATGACGACCCATCGTCCGGTCAGGGGATCGAGACGGAGTTGGCTCATCGACGGCGAGGGGCGAACGACACTGACTCCACCGTACGCAACCCCAATGCGGTGAGTGGGCACCATTGCTCTGGTCGGATCGTCGCTCTGACCGGGATGCTCGGGAGCACCCGGCTACCGTTCCCGCCGTGATCGGAGAGTTCGAGGGCCGGGCGCGCCTGCGCGGAGGCCAGGACCGGGCGCTGGCCCGGTACCTCCGACAGCACGTGGCTCCGTTCTCCCGTTTCCACCAAGACGTCCTACGGAGCCGGTCGGTCGATGGACGGGAGGCGCTCGCCGAGCTCCCCCTCACGCGCCTCGACGACGTTCTCGATCCGGCCGAACTCGTCCTGCGTCCAACGCCGGAGGGACTGAACTCGTCGCCTGATCGCGCGCTGAAGGCGCGGTGGTGGTGGGCGCGGCTGCGTCGTCGGACGGGGGCGTTCAATCGCCACGTCCTCGAGCCGCGCTACAAGCCCGTCCATTGGCACGACGAGGGCTTGCCCCTCGGCTACACCGCCACCGATCTCGAGCGCTTGGCCGAACTCGGGCGAGCCGGCCTGGAGATGGCGGGGATCACGCCGGGCGACATCCTCGTCAGCCTCTTCCCTCCGGGCCCGACGCTCGGGTTCTGGCAGATCCAACTCGGGGCCAGGCGCGCCGGGGTGGCCACCCTCTCTCTCGGACCCGCCGCATCGCCCGATCGGGTCGCTCGCCTGCGGCCCAGCGTGCTGGCCGGCCGCCAGGGCGATCTCATGCGCCTGCTCGAGGAGGGTCGGGAGGCCGGACTTTCCTTCGCCGGGCTCTCGACGCTCCTGGTGATCGGCGAGCCCCTGGACCCGGCTCGGCGGTCGCGGTTGGCCGAGCTCGGCGGGAGCGCGGGCGGCGCCGTGGCCGTCGTCTCGACCTGGGCCCCGCCGGGGGTGCGAGCGCTCTGGACCGAGTGCCGCGACGGGATCGACGTGCACACCTGGCCGACCGCTGATGTGGTCGAGCTCGTGGATCCGCTCTCGGGCACGTCCGTACCGCCGGGCGCCGACGGCGAGATGGTCTGGACGCCGATCGGTTGGATGGGGTCGGTGATACTTCGCCTTCGCACCGGCGTGTACGGCTGCATCGACGACGCCCCGTGCGTTTCTTGCGGACGGACGTCTCCCCGGATCCGGGTCGTGAACACGCTGCCGCCGTTCGCCCGCATCCTCGACGATCATCCGGGCGTCGCCGAGTGGCAGGCCGAGCTTCGGACGCACGATGGCGCCGAGGAGCTGATCGTCTTCCTGGCACCCATCGACGAAGGGCACCCCGGCCGCCTGCTCCGCGAGCTCGATCGCCAACTTTCGGTCACCCAGTTCGTCGTGCTCGACCGCTCCGAAATGAGTGGCCGCCTCCGCGACGGCGGCGACGTCCGCGTGCTCGACCTTCGAGGCTGACGGGCCCTGAAGCGACCCGGAGTCGACATCGGGAACAATGGGGACGTGCCCGAACCCGAGGAGCCCCGCGGTTGGGCACCGATCGAGCCGGGGGGGAGCGATGCCGCCCCGCCGAACGGCGCCGCCTCGTGGGCACCGCCGACCGGTGAGCCCGGCTGGGGACCGCCGCCAGCGCCGCCCGCGCCGCCGGCGTACGGGTATGGGACGCCGATGCGCGCCTTGCCCAAGGGCGGCGACGCCAGAACCGGGCCTCTGCCGCTCCATCCCATGTCGGTGGGCGACGTCCTCGACGGCGCCTTCAAGCTCCTGAAGGCGAACGCCCGCACGATCGTGCTCATCGTTGCGGCCGTCATCGTGCCCACTCAACTCCTGTCGGCGTTCGCCATTCGCGAACAGGCCTCCGTCGGTTTCCTCAACCTCTTCCGGGATCCCACGCTCGTGGAGGCCCAGGGCAACACCGGTCTCGGAAGCCTCGCCGGCTCGCTCCTGACGGCCGTGCTGAGCCTGTTGACCGGACCGTTCATCGCCGGCGCCGTGAGTCGGGTCGTGGCTGCGTCCTACCTCGGCGAGGTGATCGGCCCCGCCGCCGCGCTCAAAGCGACGGCGCGCCGTTTCGGATCCCTCCTGGCGGCGTCGATCCTCGTGTTCCTGGTCGAGGTGTTCGGGCTGCTCTTCTGCATCATTCCCGGAGCGCTGGCGTTCGCGCTCTACACCGCGGTCACGCCGGCCGTGATGATCGAGGAGATCGGTCCGATCCAGGCCATGCGGAGATCCTGGCGGCTGATGCGGCCCCGTATGTGGGCCGTCCTAGGCATCGCCATCCTCGCCCGGATCATCGCCGGGGTGTTGGGCAACCTGCTCGGAGCCGTCCCCAGCGTGGCCGCCACCGTCCTGGGCGGATCGTTCGCCTGGCTCTTCATCGCCATCGGGGGCATCTTGTCGTCGCTCGTCAGCGCTCCGATCGTGGCCATCGTGGCGACCCTCCTGTACTTCGACGGCCGGATCAGGAACGAAGGCCTCGACCTGCAGATGATGGCTCGCGACCTCGAGCGAAGTGCTGCTGAGTAGCGCAGCCCCGGAGAACCTCCCGCCGCCGGCCGCGGGCGCCGACGAGATCCGCAAGGGCGCCGACGAGATCCTCCGCCGGCCGGAGTTCCAGGAGCCGGCGAAGTCGTTGTACCAGCGGGCGCTGGACGAGATCGGGAAGCGGCTCACCGAGGTGCTCCAACTTCTGGTCAACGGCGGACGCGGAGCACTCCTCGCGTGGCTCGTGCTGGCGATCGTCGTCGCCGGCGTGGCCTATCTGGTGGTGCGGGGCGTGCGGCGCGACGGTCGGCGGGGTCGACGTCGCCGTGACGAACACGTCGACGTCGCCCCGCGTCGGCCGGCCGCCGATTGGGC
>JBKJLN010000183.1:0-3387 GCA_046596935.1 Acidimicrobiales bacterium | reverse complement strand
GCCGACCGATGGCGTGGCTGATCTTGTTCCAGTCGGTGTCTTGCAGTTTGCCGTTGCGCAGGCGGGTGGCCTCGACCTTGGCCTCGGACGACAGCAGGCGCTGGGTGACTTCGTCGTGACTCATCTCGAGGGAGAAGAACAGCACGGGCATGCTCGACTCGACGGCGGCATGGGCGGCCATGCCCAGGGCGAACGACGTCTTGCCGGCACCAGGACGGGCGCCGACGATGTAGAGGGCCGAAGGCTGCAGGCCCGACATGCGCTCGTCGAGGTCGTGGTAGCCGGTGGGCGTGCCCGTGATCGAGTCGCCCCGGTCATAGAGGGCGGCGAGGCGGTCGAGGCTCTGGCTGAGCAGGCCCCGCAGGTCGGCCATCGAGTCGGTCGTGCGCCGCTGAGCCACCTGGAACATCATCGACTCGGCTTCGTCGATGGCCGCCTCGATGTCGTCGGGCATCGAGTACCCGATCTCGGCGATCTCGCCGGCCGTGCCGATCAGACGACGGAGGAGGGCGTGCTCCTCGACGATGCGGGCATAGTGGGCGGCGTTGCCGATGGCCGGGGTGTTGCCCTGGAGGTCGGTGAGGACGGCCGAGCCGCCGATGGCGTCGAGCAGGTCGGCGCGGCGGAGTTCATCGGCGACGGTGACGGTGTCGGCAGGTTCCCCGTGGCCGTAGAGGCTCTGGATGGCCTCGAAGATGTGCCCGTAGGCGGGCTTGTAGAAATCGTCAGCTGCGCACGTCTCCGTGGCGGCAGCGATGGCGTCCTTGCTCAGGAGCATGGCGCCCAGCAGGGATTCTTCCGCTTGGAGGTTGTGAGGCGGAACCCTCGAGCTGGCGTTCGACGGCGGTCGGCTGGTGCGGCGCCGGGATTCGTCGAAGGGGAGAGCCATGGGCCTTCAGAGTGAAGCCGAGATGGCTTGTGGGTAACGAGTGGATGGACAACGAAGTTCGGGGGATCTTCCTGTGGAAGAGCGGTGGGTAACTCGCGACTTCTCCACAGGGGCAGACCGCTCCGGATGAACCATGGGGCGAACGTAACCCCGGGGTGAGACACGAACGCGCGACCCCGGACGCGACGCTGCCGCCTGCGACGCCGAGGCGGAGCAGGCGGCAGGGCCAGACACGACTTAGGACTTGGTGACCTCGAGGGTGATGCGGAACTGCACATCGGCGTGGAGGCGCACGGGGACCTCGTGGGTGCCGACAGTCCGGATCGGATCGTCGAGGTGCACCTTCCGCCGGTCGAGTTCGACCCCGGCCTGCTCGGCGACGGCGGCGACGACGTCCTGGCTGGTGATGGAGCCGAAGAGCTTGCCCTCGCCACCGGCTTTGGCGGAGACCTTGATCACCATGGGCACGAGCTTGCGGGCGATCGTCTCGCCCGCCTCCCGCTCCTTGGCGTCCTTGAGGTCGCGGCCGCGGCGCATGGAACTGGCTTGGGCCTCGATGCCCCGTGACGCCTTGATGGCGTGGCCCTTGGGCAGGAGGAAGTTGCGGGCGTAGCCGTCGGCGACCTCGATGATGTCGCCCTTCTTGCCGACATTGTCGAGGTCGGCACGCAGCACGATCTTCACGCGTCGACCTCCTCGGTCTCGTCGTCGTCGATGCCGGCACCGTCGACGAGATCGTCGAGCTCGTCCATGGACTCGGACGTCTCGTCGGACTCGACGTTCGCCGGAGCCCCACGGGGAGCGCCGCGGCCGGCGCCGCCCCGACCACCAGTGCGCTCGGAGACCGTGCGCTGGGTGTAGGGCAACAAGGCCAGCTCACGGGCCGTCTTGATGGCGATGGCGACGGCCGACTGGTGCTGGGTGCAGTTGCCGCTGACCCGGCGGGCACGGATCTTGCCTCGATCGCTCATGAAACGACGGAGGAGGTTGACGTCCTTGTAGTCGACATAGGTCATGTGCTCGGTGCAGAACACACAGACCTTCTTCTTGGCACCCTTGCGAGGCGCGTCCTTCGGGCTACGGCGACGGCTGTCGCGGTCGCGATCGTTGCTCTTGGCCATTTAGAACGGCTCCTCGTCGTAATTGGGCTCGCTGGAAGGAGCGTTGGCGGCCGGGCGGGAAGCCGCGTATCCGCCGCCGCCTCCACCTCCGCCGTTGTTGGCTGCGTTGTCGGGCCCGCGCCGTTCGGTGCGGGTGACCTGGGCGGTGGCGTAGCGAAGGCTCGGGCCGATCTCGTCGGCCACGATCTCGACGACCGAGCGCTTGTCGCCCTCGGGGGTCTCCCAGCTGCGCTGATCGAGGCGGCCGGTGACGACGACGCGCGATCCCTTGGAGAGCGACTCGCTGGCGTTGTCGCCGAGTTCGCCCCAGCAGATGACGTTGAAGAAGGAAGTCGCTTCCTCCCACTCCTGGGTCTGGCGGTTCTGCCAGCGGCGGCTCACGGCCACCCCGAGGGTCGCCTTGGCCTGGCCCGACTGCGTGAACCGCAGTTCGGGGTCACGGGTGAGGTTGCCGACGACGGTGATGCTGTTTCCTGCGCTCATTGCTCGCTCCTTGCGGCTGCCGGGATGGGCTCCGGTGCGTCCTCGATGCTCGATGACGGACGCACGGTGCGCCCGACGCCGTTCTCGGGAAGCCGGATGACCTTGTGGCGGACGACCTCGTCCGCGAGGTGGAGGGCCCGGTCGAGCAGCGCCATGGTGGCGGGCTCGGCAGTGGCGTCGAGCAGGAGGTAGTAGCCCTCCCACATGTGCTTCAGCTCGTAGGCGAAGCGGCGTTTGCCCCAACGATCGACCCGATTGACGGTGCCGCCGTTGGTGGTGACGATCTCCTGGGCCCGGTCGATCTGGGCTCGGAGCGCATCCTCTTCCAACGACGCGTTGAGGATGATGATGACCTCGTAAGGTCGCATGTGCTGGTGTTCCTCCCTGTGGACCCGGCACCCGAAGTGCGCGGGGCCCCGACGCTCGGGGCAGGTGAGTTGTCGCCGTCGATGGTAGCCCGACAGGCCTCCGGTGTTCACAACGACGACCTTGCCACGAGGGTGTGACACGAACCAGAGGCAGTTATCGTCCGCCCCCATGGACGAGACCCTGCGGGGAAAAGCGGAAGCGGCCAAGGGTTTCATGCCCGTCGACGAGGGCCTGGCTCTTCACCAGGCGGCCCGGGTCGCCGCCAGTTCCCTTCCGGGCCAGCCGCTGCTCGAAGTCGGCACCTACTGCGGCAAGTCGGCCATCTATCTCGGAGCGGCTGCACGGGCCGCCGGCACCGTGCTGTTCACCGTCGACCACCACCACGGTTCGGAGGAGAACCAGGCGGGCTGGGAGCACCACGACGACACCCTCATCGATCCGGTCTCCGGCCGGTTCGACACCCTCCCGACCTTCCGCCGCACCATCGCGGAGGCGGCACTCGAGGCCACGGTCATCGCCGTCGTG
>JBKJLN010000132.1:0-8608 GCA_046596935.1 Acidimicrobiales bacterium | reverse complement strand
TCGACGTGTTCCTGTCCCACTACGGCACGGCCCGGGCCACGCTCGAGCCCGCCGTCCGAGCCTTCGACCCGACGGCCCTTCGAACCTGGAGCGCTTCGCTCGGGCAGCGGGCCGTCGTCGGCACCAGCGGGCGCGTGTTCCCCGAGGCTTTCCGCGCCACGCCGCTCCTCCGGGCTTGGATCGGGCGTCTGCGCGACCTCGGTGTCGACTTCCGTCTCGGCCACACCTGGCGGGGTTGGACGGTCGACGGTGCGCTGACCTTTGCGCCCCCCCACCAACCGGCCGCCGTCGACGCCACCGTCCTGGCGCTGGGCGGTGCTAGTTGGCCACGCACCGGATCGGACGGTGCCTGGATTTCGGCCGTCGCCGAGGCGGGAGTCACCGTCGAGCCCCTGCGCCCCGCCAACGCCGGGTTCATCGTGGCCTGGAGCGACCACTTCCGCGACCGCTTCGGGGGCACGCCACTCAAGAACGTGGCTCTCACCCACGGCGGCGAGACCGTGCGGGGCGAGGCCATGGTCACGAAGGCGGGTATCGAAGGCGGCGTGGTCTACGCCATCGGGCCCGCCGTTCGCCGCCGTCTCGACTCCGGGCGACAAACCGTCGTCGACGTCGACCTTCGTCCGGACCTCCAAGTTCGTGAGCTGTCGCGACGTCTTGCGGCGCGCCGCCCGAAGGACTCGATGTCGAGCACGCTGCGACGCGCCGGCGGCCTGACGCCGGTGGCGGCGGCCCTCGTCCGAGAGAACGGACCGCTCCCGACCGACGCCGGACCACTTGCCGAACGGATCAAGAACGTGCGTCTCCGCATCGGCGGCCTGCAGTCGATCGACCGCGCCATCTCCACGGCCGGTGGCATCGCCTTGGACGAGATCGACGATCACTTCATGCTCCGGCACCGCCCCGGGACCTTCGTCGCCGGCGAGATGCTCGACTGGGAAGCACCGACCGGCGGCTACCTCCTCCAGGCCACCTTCAGTACCGGCGTCGCCGCCGCCAACGGCCTGCTCTCGTGGCTCGATCGGGAACGTACCCTCACCTGATGGAGGAGATCCGCGACGGCGACACGACGTGGCGCTTCGAATCCGACTTTCTGCGCTCGAACTGGACGTGCATCTGGGGACGAGGGTGCCTCGGCATCCTGCCCGAACCGACGCCGCACCTCGGCCAGGGGTGCTGTTCGATCGGCGCCGACCTCGACGGCGAAGACGAAGCCCGAACCCTCAGCGCGCTGGCTGCAACGCTCGACCCGGCCCGCTTCGAGCGCCACGAGGCGGCCACCGAAGCCGGCGGTGGGATCTTCGCCGATCCGGCGACCCGGAACGCGACCCGCGTCGTCGACGGTGCCTGCATCTTCTTCAACCGTCCCGAGTTCGAGGGCGGGGCCGGCTGCGCTCTCCATCTCGAAGCCCTGGCCGTGGGCGAGTCGCCTCTCGATTGGAAGCCCTCGGTCTGCTGGCAGCTGCCGGTCCAACTCGAATGGGAAGCGGGAGAAGATCAGACCGAGATCGCAACCGTGCGACGTTGGAGCCGAGCCGACTGGGGACATGAGGGCGAAACCATGGCTTGGTGTTGTACCGAGGGCGACCTCGCCTACGTGGGGGAGCGACCGGTCATCGAGTCGTTGGCCGATGAGCTGACAGCCCTCGTCGGAACCGAGGTCTATGTCGAGCTCCGTCGGCGACTCATCCCGGATCCGGACACGGCCGGGACGCAGCCACCCGCACCTGAGCAGCCTCGGTAGGCTCCTCCGTCGTGCCGCTCTCCGACCGCATCCTCATGGGACCCGGTCCCGGCAACCCGTATCCCGAGGCCATCGCCGCCCTCGGCCGCCCCATGCTCGGCCACCTCGACCCGGAGTTCCTGACGCTCCTCGACGAGACCTGCGAGCGCCTCCGTGAGGTCTTCCGCACGTCGAATGCTCGAACGCTCCCGATCAGCGGAACGGGTTCCGCAGGCATGGAAGCAGCCTTCGTCAACACTGTCGGATCTGGCGACGTCGTCGTCGTCGGTGTCAACGGCGTGTTCGGTGAGCGCATGTGCGACGTCGCCGCCCGATGCGGCGCCGACGTCGTGCGCGTCGACGCCCCTTGGGGGATGGCTCTCGATCCTCAGCGGTTGCTCGACGCACACCCATCCCCGAAGGTGATCGCTCTCGTGCATGCCGAGACGTCGACGGGAGTACGCAACGACGTCGAGGTGCTGGGCGCCAACAAGGGCGAGGCCCTGCTGTTGGTCGACTGTGTCACCTCGCTGGCGGGCATCCCGTTCGAGGCCGACGGCTGGGGCATCGACGTGGCCTACAGCGGCACGCAGAAGTGCCTTGGCGTACCCCCGGGGCTGGCGCCACTGACCCTCGGTGAGCGGGCCTGGGAACGGCGGATTGCCAAGCCACAGTCGTGGTATCTCGACCTTGGAATGATCGGCGACTACGCCACCACGACCGGCACCCGGAAGTATCACCACACCGCGCCGATATCGATGATCTTCTCTCTTCACGCCGGCCTTGGTGCCGTGCTCGACGAAGGCCTCGAAAACGTGTGGGCGCGTCACGCGGCCTGCGGCGCCTTGCTGCACGACGGTCTTCCCAAGCTGGGGTTCGAGCTCTTCGCCGAAGAGGGACATCGGCTGCCTGAACTCACGACCGTTTGGGTGCCGGACGATGTCGCCGACGAGGCCGGCGTGCGTCGCACGTTGCTCGACCGCTATGGCATCGAGGTCGGCGGCGGTCTCGGAGCATTCGCCGGCAAGGTCTGGCGGATCGGGTGCATGGGCCACACCGCCCGTTCTCGCAACGTGACCCTGCTGCTCGGCGCGCTGGCCGAGGTCCTCGGTCGGTGACCTCGCCGGACGTCGTCTGGACGCCCGACCCCGAAGCTGCTTCCCGGACGAACGTCGCCCGGTTCCAACGCCAGCACGGCCTTCGCGACTTCGCCGCCCTCGTCGCTCGCTCGATCGACGAACCCGAGTGGTTCTGGGATGCCGTCGTCGACTTCCTCGGCATCCCCTTCGCCGATCGCTATACCTCGGTCGTCGACACCACCAGGGGCATCGAGTGGGCCACGTGGTTCAACGGCGGCCGGATGAACCTGGCCGTCGCTTGTGTCGATCGCTGGGCAGATGCGAGTCCGCAGCGTCCGGCCATCGTGTGGGAGGGGGAGGACGGCGAGCAACGCTCGTGGACCTACGCCGAGCTCCGCCTCGAGGTCGACAGTCTCGCCGCCCACCTCCAAGCCGAGGGTATCGGCCGCAACGACGTCGTCGGCATTCTCCTGCCGATGCTGCCCGAGACGATCGCCGCCGTGTTCGCGGTGATGAAGCTCGGTGCCATTTTCCTGCCGCTCTTCTCCGGGTACGGGCCCGAGGCGGTGGCGACGCGCCTGCACGATGCGGAGGCGAAGGCCCTCATCACCGCCGACGGCACCTACCGCCGCGGCGCAGTGGTCGACCTCCTGGCGGTGGCGACGAAGGCGGTCGAGAGCTGCCCTCGTGTGACCACGACCATCGTCATCCCCCGCGTCGCGGGTGGTCGCGCCTGGGCCCGTAGCGATGGCGATGAACCCTTCGCCGCCCGGCTCGTCGACAGCGAGCACACCCTCTTCATCGCCTACACGTCGGGCACGACCGGTCGGCCGAAGGGGAGCGTCGCCACCCACGCCGGATTCGGCGTGAAGGTCGCCGAGGAAGTCGCCTTCCAGTTCGACGTCGGCGTCGATGACACGCTCTTCTGGTTCACCGACCTCGGATGGATCATGGGCCCGTGGGAGATCGTCGGCACCCTTGCCAACGGCGCCACGCTCGCGCTCTACGAAGGGGCGCCCGACCACCCGTCACCCGATCGTCTCTGGGCCTTCCTCGAACGCCACGCCATCACCGTGCTCGGCATCAGTCCGACCCTCATCCGAGCGCTGATGCCTCTCGGCGACGAGCACGTCACCGTTCACGACCTGTCCGCATTGCGCATGCTCGGCTCCACCGGCGAGCCCTGGAATGAAGGCCCTTGGCACTGGTATTTCGAGGTCGTCGGTGGGCGCCGCTGCCCGATCATCAACATCTCCGGCGGCACCGAGGTCGGGGCCTGCTTCCTCTCACCCCACCCGGTTGAACCGTTGAAGGCGATGTCGCTCGGTGGTCCGGCTCTGGGCATGGCTGTCGACGTGTTCGACGAAGCCGGCCATCCGGTGCGAGAGCAGGTCGGCGAACTCGTGTGCACCAAGCCCTGGCCGGGCATGACCCGCGGCCTGTTCAAGGACCCCGAGCGCTACCTCGAGACGTACTGGTCGATGTATCCCGGCGTGTGGCGCCACGGTGACTGGGCGTCGATCGACGCCGACGGCGATTGGTTCCTCCACGGCCGCAGCGACGACACCATCAAGGTCGCAGGCAAACGGCTCGGGCCGGCGGAGGTCGAGTCGATCCTCGTGTCGCACCCGGCCGTCGTCGAGGCCGCGGCGGTCGGCATCCCCGATGACGTCAAAGGCGAATCGCTCTGGTGCTTCGTCGTGCTCGGTTCCGTCGCCGCGAGCGAAGCATTGCGAGCCGACCTCGTCGCCCTGGTGGCTGACGGGCTCGGGAAGTCGTTCCGCCCTTCGAGCCTGCGATTCACGAGCGCGCTCCCGAAGACACGCAACGCCAAGATCCTGCGCCGGGCCATCCGCGCCGTCGTCGTCGGTGAGGCGCAGGGGGATCTCTCAGCCCTCGAGGACGCCTCCACCATCGACGCCATCCGGTCGGCCACCTAGATGTTGCGTTCGAGCCCCATGACGCTGAATGGTCGGCGGATCCAGCTCCGTCCCCTGCAGGCGTCCGACTGGGACGGATGGCGGGAGGTCCGGCGTCGTTGTCGCGCCTGGTTGGTGAAATGGGAGCCGCGAGCGTCGGCCGCCTACCCCGATCCGACGGAGGACCGTCGCGCCTTCACGGCGAGATGCGGAGCTCGCGATCGTGAGCGGGAGATGGGCTCCGGCTATGGCTTCGGGATCTTCGTCGACGGGCGCTTTTGCGGGGAGATCAATCTCAACAGCATCCAGCGGGGACCGTTTCAGAACGCCTACATCGGCTACTGGATGGATGAGGCCATGGCCGGGAACAGCTACACGCCCGAGGCCGTGGTCGTGCTGTTGCAGTTCGCCTTCGAGGAGCTCGGGCTCCACCGGATCCAGATCTCGATCATCCCTCGCAATACCGCCAGCCGGCGGGTCGTGGCCAAGCTGGCCATTCGCGAGGAAGGCATCGCCCAGCGCTATCTCGAGATCAACGGCACCTGGGAGGACCACATCCGCTTCGCCATCACCAGCGAGGAGTGGTCCGAGCGTCGCGAAGAATTCCTTCGCGACTGGATTCTCCAGGGTTGAAGGTCAGATGCTGCCTTTGAGCAGGAACACGAGCGCACCGAGGACGAGGAGGATGAGAAGGAAGATCAGGATCGACCCCTTCGCCTTCTGCTCGAATGCTCCTTCGACCTGCACGGGCGGACCGCCGGGTTCGACGATGACCTGGAACGGCATCCGGCGCGCGCCCCGACCCTTGTGTTTCTTCTTGGCGGCAACCCGCACGGCCCCCGTGGCGGTTGCTCCGGGCTGCACGGTGAGCCGGTTGGGGTCGGCATCGAACACCAGCAACTCGTCCGGGTCCTCGGCGCGGACCTCGACGTCGACGGGTGCATTCCCCGAGTTGGTGATCTCGATGCGATGCACCGCTTTGCGCTTGCCCTCGGAGGTTCGGGGCACGAGGCGGGCCTGCACGGCGGAGAAGCCCGAGATCTGGACTGACCCTTCTTCGACGATCGAGAAACCCGCGTCTTCTTGGGCGGTCACCCGGACGCCGTAAGGAATCAGCCCGGCCGTCACTGCCGAAGTGCGCGGGGGCGAGAAGCGGATCTGGATCGTCTGCTCGCTCCCCGGGAAGAGCGACAGCACCCCGGGCTCAGGACGGGCCCAGGCGCTCGCATCGCCGACCAGGTTCACCGCGAACTGGTCGACCACTGTGCCGGTGTTGCGGATGAGCACCTCGACCGCGCACTCGGCGCCCGGTTGGGCGGTGACCACGGGGGTCAGGATGCTGACGGTTGCGGGCATGGACCGAGAAGTTAGTTCGGAGTCGTGCGGGCGCTGATCTTGGTCTGCAGTGCCGCCAGCCGCTCGCGGAACGCGGGTTGGTTCAACGACCACACCTGCGCGTCGAGTTCGAGGTCGACGGCCTCGGCGTGGGTGTCGACGCCGGCCACGGCGGCCATCGTCTGCTTCACCCGCTCGGCCAGGTCTCGGGGAGCGGAACCGGCCTTGGCGGCGAGGTCGGCGGCCGTCGCGAGCAGGTCGGCGTCGTCGACGCAGCGCCAGACCAGTCCGGCCCGCTCGGCGGCCTCTCCGTCGAGCACCTCGCCGAACACCACCATCGCCTTGGCGGTTTGCGGACCGACGATCCGTTGCAGCATCCAGGTGTGGCCGCCGCCCGGATGGAGCCCTAATTGGAGGAACCTCGTGTCGAACCGGGCGTGGCGAGCGGCGATGCGCACATCACAACACAGGGCCAGGTTGATCCCGGCGCCGACCGCCGCCCCATTGACGGCGGCGATGGTGGGCAGGGGCGACCGCCCCACCCGGAGAAACCCCTCGTAGATGTCGCGGAGGCCCTGTTCCTGGGAATCGCCGAGGTGGCCGAGGTCGGCGCCGGCGCAGAACGCCGGCGCCGCGCCGGTGACGATGACGGCGCCGACCTCGTCGCTACCTTCCAAGTCGTCGAAGGCCTGGTTCAGCTCGGCGACCATCGGGAGGGTGAGGGAGTTGCGGCGTTCGGGGGCGTCGAGGGTGACCGTGGCGAATCGACGCTCAGCGTCGATCTCGACCGTGATGAGGTCGGGCACGGTTACGGCTGGCGCTGCACGGCGGGGGAGTGGCGGAAGAAGTTCTCCACATCCCGCTCGTATCGGTAACCCGACGGCTCGCCGACCGTCTTCCGGAGTCGGCTGGCTTCGGCGAAGCTCTCGACCGCCCCGGCAGAGGTGTAGTCGTAGGCGAAGCCGGCTTGCTTGAGGCGACGGTTGTCGACGCCGCGGCCGTAGCGCAGGAGCGACAGGAGTTCGGGCGGGAGGTCGAGGAGCCCGAGCATTCCCAACGGGGCCACGGCCAACCCGGTCAAGATCGGCGAAAGGGGAACGAGTCGTTGGCCGCAGACGGCCGCGACTTCGCTCCACGGCAACTTGCCATCGCCGGCGACGTTGTACGCGCCGGGAATTTGGTGCGACATCACGTACTCGATCGAGCGGACGACGTCGCGCTCGTGGACGAACTGCAGCAGCGGATCGAAGCCGAGGATGCTGGGTGCCACCGGCAGCTGCAGCATCTTCGTGAACGGGGTCTCGATGTCGGTGCCGAGGACATTCGAGAATCGCAGCAACGAGACGCCGACGTGGGGATTGTCCTCGGCGAAGTCGCGCAGGTAGCCCTCCACGTCGAGCAGCGAGCGCTCGACCCGAGTCTTGGGCGAGTGCACCCGATTCGACTCTTCGTGGAACCACGCAGGGTCCTGATAGGAGCTGCCGTAGACGAGCGTCGACGACTTGACCACCAGCGTGCGCACCGAGCTGTCGGGGGCGCCGGCCGCGGCGAGGAGGTTCATCGTTCCGATGACGTTGACTTCGTGGAGCTGGCGTCCGCTCATACGGGTGGAGTCGACGACGAGGAACGTGTGCAGGATGGTGTCGACCTGGGTGGCCCGCACGATCCGAGCGAGGATGGAGTAACTCTGGTCGGCCCGGACGTACTCGGTCCGCTCGAGCTGGACCTGCGGCTCTTCCACCCCGAGCCCGACGATCATCTCGACATCGGGGTCTTGTTCGAGTGCTTGCGCGACCCGTCCACCCCAGAAGGATCCGATCCCGGTGATGAGAACACGGCGGCCCATGTCGACTCCTTACCCGAACCAGACGGACTGGCGGGCGCGCAGCATGTCGTAGAGGTTCTCCTGCAGCCGCACCCGGATGGCCTCGGCCTCGTCCATGATCCGGCTCTTGGAGTAGCGGGGTTGGTCAGGCGGCACGTCGAAGGAAACCGGGTCGAGGACGCGGAGCTTGAACTTGGCCGGGAAGTAGAGCACCGACCCGAGCAGCGGGCCGAAGAGGAGGCTGTTGGCCGTGACCGGGAAATACGGCAGACCGAGGGCCTTGCTGACCACCGGCACCTTGAACATCGTCGGCATCGACTCTTCGGCCCCCACCACGGCAATGGGGATGATGGGTACCCCCGCACGCATGGCGATCTCGACGAAACCGCCGCGGCCGAAGCGCCGCAGTTGGTAGCGCTCGTCGTAGGTCTTGGCGGTTCCCTTGGTGCCCTCGGGGAACACGAGCACGAGCTGACGGTCGTCCTTCAGGAGGCGATACGCGTTGTCCGGGTGGGCCGCCACGCCGCCAACGCGGGACCACATCGTGCCGAGGAACGGGATCGCGCGGAACAGGTTCTCGGCCAGGCCGTACACGGGGCGGTGGAGCTCGGTTTCGATCCCGTGCATGATCGCGGGCGCGTCGGCCGGAATCGCGCCGGCGTGGTTGGCAACGAGGAGCGCGCCACCATCGCGCGGAATGTGCTCGAGCCCTTCCCATTCGGTGCGG